>CAMOXX010000057.1 GCA_946629475.1 uncultured Blautia sp.
GGCCAGATTACGCTTGGAGATTATACACATGGCATGTCAGATGTTATTATCAGAAACGGGATCCCGGCCGGAGTTGGGACGATTGCGGGACTGCTGACAGGCGGGAACGGAACAGCCATGAAGCTTGCCAGAGAGGCTGCGTTCCTGATTATTACATCCGCAAATTCGGATCCGACCGATGTCAGACCATTGTGGGAGGTCGATCAGGACTGATTTTCCGGGGAACAGGTTAGAAAAAGGCGCGCGGAGGAAACGGTTATGAAGGTATTCAATACTACGGGGATATGCATTCCATCAAAACATTATATGGTCGATCTCTCCGAACGGGTCCGGGAAATCAAAAAGCTGGTGGATGCCGGAAAATACTTCACGATCAATCGCGCCCGTCAGTATGGAAAGACTACGACAATCGCTTTTCTTACGAATTATCTGAAGCCGGACTATGACGTATTGAGCCTGGACTTCCAGAAAATCAGTGATGCCAGCTTTAAGAGTGAAGAGAAGTTTGTACAGGCATTCAGCCGGCATGTATTAGCAAGGGGGAAGAAACTTCCTGTCCCTGATTTTGTAAAGGATGAGCTGCAGGAATATATTTCCAGAAAAGAGGGAAGAGCGGTCTTTGATGAACTGTTCGCAACCCTTTCCGAGTGGTGCCGGGTATCAGAAAAGCCCATCGTGATGATCATTGATGAAGTGGACAGTGCTACAAACAATCAGGTCTTTTTGGATTTTCTGGCCCAGCTGCGGGCAGATTACATCGAAAGGGAAGATGACCCGGATGAAAAGACCTTTCAGTCGGTGATTCTGGCCGGAGTGACAGATGTAAAGCACTTGAAAATAAAGATCCGCCCGGAAGGTGATCACAGGGTTAACAGCCCCTGGAATATTGCCGCGGATTTTGACATCGACATGAGCCTCCCGGAAGCTGGAATCAGAGGCATGCTTGATGAATATGAAGCCGATCATCAGACCGGGCTGGACACTGAGGCTGCCGCAAGAAGCATAAGAGAATATACCAACGGTTATCCATTTCTGGTCAGCAGAATCTGCCAGCTCGTTGATGAGGATGTGAGCAGGACGATGGGCCTTGCGGAAGCCTGGACGATGAGAGGAATTGATGAGGCGGTAAAGCGTATCCTTCAGGAAAACAATACATTGTTTGATTCTGTCATGGGAAAACTGATCAATTATCCGAATCTGAAAGGACAGCTCAGGAGCATTCTGCTGCGAGGTGAGACCATTTCTTATCTGCCTGATGACGAGGAGCAGAAACAGCTTTGCATGTACGGGTTTATCCGGAATGACCATAATACGGTTGCAGTGTCGAACCGTATTTTCGAGATGCGCCTGTACAACTATTTTATCGGGGAGAGTGACCGGAATAACGATCTGAAGCAGCTTGGGGCGGCGAGCAAATCCATTTTTGTTGAAGAAGACGGCTGGCTGGATGTGAAAAAGATCATGGAGCATTTTATCACGGAGCATAACCGGATTCACAAAGATGAGACAGAAAAATTCCTGGAGGAAGAGGGAAGGGAACGCTTCCTTACATACCTTTCGCCAATCATTAACGGAACCGGGACTTACAGTATAGAGGAACAGACCAGGGATCACTCGCGGATGGATGTGGTTATCCATTATCTGGGCAGACGCTATATTATCGAACTCAAAATATGGCGCGGTGACCGATATAATGAAAAAGGGGAAGAACAGATACGCCGGTATCTGGAATACTGGGGGCTGGATACCGGCTATATGCTGAGCTTCAGCTTCAACAAGAATAAGAAACCGGGAGTGGAGCGTGTACAGTTGAGAGATAAAATCCTGTTTGAGGGAATTGTGTAGTGAGATAATACTCCGCAACTGTTCAGAACAGGGCAAAGCATTTGCTGCTGCCCCTCCACTAACGTGACACGACGGCCGCATATGAGGATAAAGAATGAAGAAGATAGCATTTTTCCTGGATGATGTCAGGCGGGCTGCGTTTTATGCGCGGGTCTCGGGGATGCAGCACAGGATCGAGGAGCAGAATCTGGACATCAGTATATGCTTTTTCCGCAGCAGGGCAGCGCAGAACCTGGACAACGAATACAACATTGGGGAATACAATATCTATGATCTTCCGGATCTGCAGGATTTTGACGGGATCATACTGGATCTTTACAATGTCGACCAGAAGGAAAACTACTGGTACGGCGCGGATGTGAGCCGCCGGATCATAAAGAAAGCCCGGGAGAGTGGAAAACCTACGATTGCGATCGGCAACCGGCTGGAAGGCTTTTACTATGTCGGTATCGAGAATATCCGGGCGATGACCGAAATTATCGATTACGTTTACAGCCGGAAAGGATGCAGGAATTTCTGGTTCCTGATGGGACCGAAGGACAATTACGAGAACATTCTGCGGACAAAGGCGATTCAGGACTATCTTCTTGAGAAGGAGGGGAAGGATTACCATGAATTCTTCTACTTTGAGAGCTATGAGAGTATAACCGGAAATCATGGGTTCCGGGCTCTGCGTGATGCAGGGATGCCCCTGCCGGACGCGATCGTCTGTGCAAATGACCGGATTGCGATCGGCGCCGCGGAAGAGGCGTTTAAGGATGGCTGCCGCATACCGGAGGATTTTCTGCTGACGGGTTTTGACAATATTGAGGAGACGGAAAGCTTTATCCCTTCGATCACGACGGTGGACCAATGCTGGACAGAGCCGGGAAAGCAGTGCATAGACCTGTTCCTGAAAATCTGGGACGGGGATGAGATCAATAAGGATACGTACCTCCCTACAAGGATTGTACCGCGAAAATCCACGAAGGACAGCGCTCCCGGACTGGACCCGGCGGCTGTCAATTCCAGAGTCTATCATGAGATCAGCCAGGAGATTTTTGACTCCAACCTTGACAGCCTGGAATACGGGCTCCTGAGCTGCACGAATCTTCGCGAGATGGGGGAGGTTTTTCAGCAGACCTTTTCGCTGCTGCAGTGTGATTCCCTTTTTCTGGTGCTGGATGAGCGTATATTTGAGGAAGCTGCAGAAGATGCTTTTTTATGGGATCCTCACGGAAAAATCGACCCGCAGGACGAGACACTTCCTTTCTGTGTGGAGGGGTATCCGGATCGCATGAAGGTTGTCTTTTCCTGCCGGGACGGAAAGATGTCGATGGAGAATACTGTGATCAGCGGCCTGTACCCTTATTTTGAGGAGGAAAAGGGCGGACACACCTGGCTGTTCCTGCCGATTCATTTCCGCAAATACAATGTAGGCTTTTTCGCGATCCGGGAAGCCATCCACATGATCCGCAACCAATACATGATGCGGGCTACAAGCGCGCTCACGACGGCGATCGAAAACCTGTATTTTAAGAACAGGCTGAGGAAGATCAACCGGATGCTGTCGAACGCATCCATCACGGATACCATGACCGGATTTTACAACCGGTTTGGCTACCGTCAGATTGCCGTGCGGCTGTTTGAAGATAAAAAGAAAAAGAAAGAAAACCTGCTGATCATGTACATCGATATGGATCATCTGAAATATATAAATGATCATTACGGACATGAGTGCGGGGACAGCTATATCCTTGCTCTGACGGAAACCATGCATGAGGTGTGGCCTGCAAGGACGATCGGAATCCGCATGGGAGGGGATGAATTCCTGATGATTTCGGAGAAGAGTCCCAATTTGAATCCGGAAGAGGTGCTCGGCAGGCTGCGCTCGAAGCTGCCTGCTCAGAAAGAGTCAAGAAATCTGCCCCGGGTTCCTTCCGTCAGCGTCGGCTATGTATGGACGGATATGACGGCGGATCTTACCCTGGAGGACTATGTGAAGGAAGCCGACCAGCTGATGTATGTGCAGAAGAGCAAGAGGGATGGCTAAGGCAGCTGTTCAGAACAGGGCCGCCTGTATAAGGTAAAGAACCGACCATCCGGAGAAAGGAATGCAGGACGCAGATGGATGTTTCTTCCTATATTCTATATGAAGACGATGAGATTATTGTATGCAGGAAACCGGCCGGGATGGCTGTACAGCACAGAGGATCCGGAACGATGGATCTGGAGAGCCTGCTGTTAAACTATCTGTCGCAGAGACGGAGCCCGGGGATGCCGGGCAGATATGCAGCCCCCTATCTGGCGGTGGTGCACCGCCTGGATCAGCCAGTGGAAGGCGTCATGGTTTTTGCGAAGACCAGAAAGGCTGCCGCGGATCTTTCCGCGCAGGTGCAGAACGGAAAGATGAAAAAAGAGTATCTGGCAGTGGTTCGCTGCCCTTCTGAAAGCAGTCCGTATGCATCTGACGCACAGGGGAAAGACGGGCAGAGCAGTAAATCCCCGGAGAAGACAGCGTGGTATCCCCTGACGGATTACCTGATAAGGGATGGAAAGACCAACACCTCGCGAATTGTACCCGCAGGAACAAAAGACGCAAAAGAAGCGCGGCTCTCGTTCCGGATTCTCAGGAACGTTATAAGGATTCATGGTGCACAGGGCGGACGGATCCCGGAGATGAATCCATCAGAGCACAGCGCGGCAGCAGATGCAGCAGAGGGCCTGCTCCTGCAGGTACGACTGTACACCGGCCGCCACCATCAGATCCGGGTACAGCTCGCCGGAGCGGGCATGCCGATCGTTGGAGACCGCAAATATGGAGAACAGATGAACGGAAATTCTGCGGGCATGCCGCTGTGCCTTGCCGCGTGGCGGCTTGAGTTTTATCATCCGGCGAGCGGAAAGCGAATGAGCTTTGAGGCGGTTCCCGGCTTTCTTCCGCCGGGATTTTTATGACTATAACATTTTTATTGGAGATTATCATGGAAAATATCAGAAACAGCATCCTGGAGACGCAGCTTCTCCCGTCGCAGACCGCCTGCTTCTATCTTGGACAGGTGGGATTCCTCTTAAAACATCTCGAAAAATATATTCTGATCGACCCCTATCTTACAGACTATGTAGATCAGCATTTCACAACAGATGCGGTGAAGTGGGTCAGGCGGTACCCGGCTCCGGTTGATCCCGGTGATCTGGACTTTGCGGATCTTGTTCTCTGCACGCACCCGCATACCGACCACGCGGATCCCTGGACGCTCACTAAAATCGCCGAAGTGAATGATAAGGCAGTTTTCGCCGGCCCGGATTCCGTCTGCGATGTGTACGAAGAGCTTGGAATCGATTCCTCCCGAATCTGCCGGCTGAAGGCTGACCAGCCGCATCCGTTTTTTAATGATGTGACCGTTACACCGGTTCCTGCGGCGCATGAGGAGCTGCATCCGGACGGCAGGGGCGGATATGAGGAGGTTGGATATCTGCTTGAACTCGGGACTCAGCGGATTTTCCACTCCGGGGACTGCTGTCCTTATGAGGGGCTTGAGCAGAGAATCATGAACTGTGATATGATGATGCTTGCCGTGAATGGCCGGGACTACTACCGGAGATATGAGCAGGATATCATCGGATGCTTTGAGCCGAAGGAGGCTGCGATCATCGCTAAGAGGACGGGAGCGGGGCTGCTGGTTCCGATGCATATCGACCTCTATGATGTGAATGCTTTGAACCCGGCCGTTTTTGTGGACACTCTTATGGAAGTAAACCGTGCCCAGAAATTTCATATTTTCATGCCCGGCGAGTGCTATGTTTTATGTGACTGATCAGCACCCCAAGGACATGATCGGAGTTTTGCCTGAAATGCCTGCATTTCAGGCAAATTTCGATCATGGCCTTGGGGCTTTGAT
The DNA here is from genome assembly GCA_946629475.1 of uncultured Blautia sp. Lineage (GTDB taxonomy): Bacteria > Bacillota > Clostridia > Lachnospirales > Lachnospiraceae > Blautia_A. The sequence goes on from CAMOXX010000057.1 coordinate 5,727, forward strand.
CAGTTATTTGCAATTTAACACAGCAAAGTGATAAAAAAAAGTGGACGTTACCGCTAAAAAGTGTATAATGGGAATGTATGGTCTGGACACAGGCCTTGCAGGGAGAGAGGGGAAATACAGAACGAAACGGAGATGGATCATGAAAAAAGGATTACACGCTGCCGGCGCTGTCTTTCTGGCTGTTTTTCTGCTGTGCGCAGGTGTGAGCGCGGAAGAATCAGAGTCACCGGAGACCGGAACAGAATCATTGACCCCGGAGATTGACCCGGCCATGAACATTATGCCGGGTTCCCACATTGCTGTGGTGAGCAAAAACACCAAAGGTGAATTCTGGAGCCGGCTGAAGAGCGGCATGGAGGATGCAGTAAAAAAGATCAATCAGACATTCGTTCTCTCCGGTGAGGACAAAATCACAATGACCTTTGAAGGGCCGGACGACGAAAAGGAAGTGGAGAGTCAGATCAACACGATTGATGCTGTGATTTCCGAGAATCCGGATGTCCTGTGCATCTGCGCCGGGGATATGGATTCCTGTCAGGCTCAGATCGAAGCGGCAGAGGAGAACGGAATCCCGGTTGTTGTGTTTGATTCCCGCGTCGCTGACATGTCGCTGGTTTCGGCCTACCGGTCCACTGACAATGTATCGCTCGGAGAGCTTGCGGGCGAAAAACTTGCGGATGCGCTGTCCGGTGAAGGCAGGGTAGTTGTCTTCAGCGCGCAGGAAAAAACCTCTACATCGCGCGACAGGCTGGAAGGACTGATGAGTGTGCTTGACCAGTATGACAGGATCGAAGTGACCGAAGTGATCTATGATGACCAGGTTGAGGACATGCAGGCTGCAATGCAGGAGGCTCTTGAAAATAATCCGGGGCCGGATGCGGTTTACTGCACGAATGACAAAATGTCGGAGGCGTATCTCGGACTGAAAAAAGAGGAAGATCAGCCTGTTTTTATCGGAACGGATGCCTGCCCGGAACAGCAGGACGCGATCCGGAAAGGGACAGAGTACGGATGTGTCTCGCAGAATCCTTACGCATTAGGATACCAGACGATTTTAGCTGCGTCACAGCTTACCGATATGGACGGAAAAGAGAACGTTGAGCCTGAGATGCTGATTGAACCAAAGTGGATCGACGGCACCAGCATCGACGATCCCGAAAATGAGGAGTATCTTTACTAGTCATGAAGCGATGGAACGAGATTTTAAAGAATCTGACCCTCCTCACACAGTTTGGCCTTTCTTTGATCACGCCGCTGCTTCTGTGCCTCGGGCTGTGCTGGTACCTGTGCGAGCATACCGGGCTGGAAGGGTGGATTTTTATCCCCGGATTCATTTTCGGCCTCGGCGGCTCGGCAACATTTGCCTGGAAGTTTTATCTTATGACAATGAAGAAGGACAAAAAGGAAGCAAAAAAACGGGGAGGGATTTCCTTCAACAGGCATTGAGGAGGACACATGAAAAAGACAGGAAGCACTGCGGAGGCCGTTAAAACCGAGACGAGGAACATCGCGGTTTCGGAGGCGGCCGGCGTAGTGGTCATGTTTATAATATTCGGGGTGCTGCATCTTATTTTCCCCGGCCGGGTTCCGTTTGATTACCGGGTGATTCTTGCAGGAATCTGCGGCGGCGCTGTAGCGGTGCTGAATTTTTTCCTGATGGGGATCACCGTGCAGAAGGTGACGGAAACGGAGGATGAACAGGCCGCGGTTAAAAAGATGCGTACGAGTTACACCTACCGCATGCTGCTCCAGGGGATATGGGCGGTTCTTGCTATTATACTTCCCTGCTTTCAGTTTGCGGCGGGACTGATTCCGTTATTAATTCCCGGAGCATCGATTAAGCTGCGGGGAATTCTTATGAATAAAAAGTAACAATGCATTGCTGCAATAAAGGAGGTGAAAACTGAATGGAACTGGATATTTCGGGAGCAAGAGTGCTTCTGGAACTTCCCGTAAATCTTCCGGTACTTGGCAAGCTGCAGCTCAGTGAGACGATCGTAGTCAGCTGGCTGGTTATGCTCCTGATCACCGGTCTTTGCATCTGGCTGACCCATGATCTTAAGGAGGAGAACATCAGCAAGAGGCAGGCGGTCGCGGAGCTCCTGGTGGAGACGGCAAACAATTTTGTCGTCGGCAATATGGGAGAAAAATTCCGCTATATGATTCCGTTTGTCGCGGCTCTGTTCGCAACCAGCGTGGTCTCGAACCTGATCAGCCTTGTAGGCTTACGAAGCCCGACCGCGGATCTGTCGACCGAGGCGGCCTGGGCGGTGGTGGTCTTCATAATGATTACGGCGCAGAAGATCAAAACAAACGGCGCGCTTGGGTATCTGAAGGACTTTACAACACCGATCCCCGTAATGACGCCGTTCAACATTCTTTCGGAGATCGCGACACCGGTCAGCATGGCCTGCCGTCATTTCGGCAACATCCTGTCGGGAGTTGTCATCAACGCCCTGGTATACGGGGCTCTGGCAGTGGCAAGCTCCGCGCTTTTGGGACTGCTGCCGGGAATTGTCGGGGATTTACTGTCACAGATACCGATTCTGGATGTCGGTATTCCTGCGATCCTGTCGGTATATTTTGACTGGTTCTCGGGGATCATGCAGGCATTTATATTCTGTATGCTGACGACGCTGTATATTGCAAATGCAGCGGGAGAAACGTAAATTATTTTTTTACACTAACTATTTATTTATTCAGGAGGATGAATTATGGATTTCACTATTCTTGCAAAAGGTATTGCACTTGCAGGCTGCGCTATTGGTTCGGGATGTGCTCTGATCGCAGGTATCGGCCCTGGTATCGGTGAAGGTAACGCGGTGGCGAAAGGCCTTGAGGCGATCGGCCGTCAGCCGGAGTGCAAGAGTGACGTTACTTCTACCATGCTTCTCGGCTGCGCGATCGCTGAGACCACCGGTATTTACGGCTTCGTAACCGGCCTTCTTCTGATCTTTGTCGCACCGGGTATGTTCATGAACTATCTTGGCTGATGAGACCATCAGGCAGCAGGCCGCAATCCGACGGGGGCAGGCCTGCCGACCGATCACCGACAGGAGGTTATGTACATGCAGGTACAACAGTTAGTGGGAATTGTGCCGTGGACATTTATTGCGCAGCTGTGCAATCTGTTCATACAGGCATTTCTGATTAAAAAATTCCTGTTCAAGCCTGTCAATGAGATGCTCGAAAAGCGCCGTGCGAAAGCGGATGCCGAGATCCGGGACGCGGAGAAGGCAAAAACCGAAGCAGAGGCCATAAAGTCAGAATATGAGCAGAACATGCAGAATGCCCGCGTTGAAGCGAATGAGCTGATCGCAAGTGCCAAAAAGACGGCTTCCGCGCAGAGTGAAGAGATCCTGAAGGAAGCCGAGACGCAGGCAAACGCGATCCGCGTCAAGGCAGAAAAAGATATTGAGCAGGAAAAGAAGAAAGCAGTCAGTGAGATCAAGGACGAGATCGGAGAAATCGCGATGGAGATCGCCGGAAAGGTGATTGAGCGTGAGATTTCGGAACAGGATCACGAAAAACTGATCAATGATTTTATTTCGAATGTGGGTGAGACATCATGACACCATCTGCAAGAGTGTACGGCGGCAGTCTGTATGATCTTGCCGCGGCAGAGCAGAAAACGGAGGAGATCCGGGAGCAGCTGAACATTGTACGACAGCTCTTCCGTGAGAACCCTGACTATATCAGGCTTCTCTCTGAGCCCTCCATCCCGGCAAAGGACAGGGAAGACCTGATCGAAGAAGCGTTCGGCAAAAGCGCGGAGCGCTATCTGGTGAATTTTATGAAGCTTCTCTGTACGAAGAACCTGATGCGGGAGTTCGGGGGCTGCTGTGATGAATATACGAGGAAATACAACCTTGACAACAACATCGCGGAGGCAGTCGTGACCAGTGCCGTGCCCCTCACGGAGGAGCAGGCGGAAGCTCTGAAGGCCAGGCTTTCCAAAGTCAGCGGCAAAGAGGTTTCCCTTGTCAGGCGCGTTGATCCGCGTGTTCTTGCGGGCATCCGCGTAGAGTTTGAGGGAAAGCAGATGGATGGTACGGTAAAAGGACGTCTCTCCGGACTTTCCAGGGTCATCAGCGATACCAACGTATAAATTTAATAAAAGGGTAGGAATGGCAACATGCAATTAAAACCAGAAGAAATTTCGAAAGTCATCCGGAGCCAGATCAAGTATTATGACAACGCGATCCGCCAGGATGAGACAGGAACCGTTCTGATGGTCGGCGATGGAATTGCCAGGGCCAGCGGCCTTATGAACTGTATGGCCGGCGAGCTGCTGGAATTTGAAAACGGAAGCTACGGCATGGCGCAGAACCTCGAGGAGAATTCGGTTTCCATCGTTATTTTTGGTAATGATGAGGGGATCGGCGAGGGGCAGACCGTAAAGCGTACCGGCAGAGTCGTATCCGTTCCTGTCGGCGACGCGATGATCGGCAGGGTCGTAAATGCGCTCGGACAGCCGATCGACGGCAATGGGCCTGTTGATACGACGGAGTTCCGGCCGGTCGAGAGCCCGGCACCGGGAATCTGTGACCGTACTCCGGTAAAGGAGCCGCTCCAGACAGGAATCAAGGCGATCGACTCCATGATCCCGATCGGACGCGGACAGCGTGAGCTGATCATCGGCGACCGCCAGACCGGCAAGACGACCGTCGCGCTGGATACGATCATCAACCAGAAGGGCCAGAATATGATCTGCATCTACGTGGCGATCGGGCAGAAGCGTTCTACCGTTGCTTCTCTTGTGGAGACACTGGAGAAGAACGGAGCGATGGACTACACGATCGTCGTGGCGGCGACCGCGTCGGAATCCAGTCCGCTGCAGTACATCGCGCCATATTCCGGATGCGCGATGGGTGAGTATTTTATGAAGCAGGGCAAGCATGTCCTCCTGATTTATGACGATCTGAGCAAGCACGCGGTTGCTTACCGTGCGCTCTCACTTCTGATCCGCCGTCCGCCGGGACGTGAAGCATACCCCGGTGACGTCTTCTACCTGCATTCCAGACTGCTGGAAAGAGCGGCCAAGCTGGATGACGCCCATGGCGGCGGTTCCCTGACGGCTCTTCCCATCATTGAGACACAGGCAGGCGATATTTCGGCATATATTCCGACAAATGTTATTTCCATCACCGACGGCCAGATCTTCCTGGAGACCGAGCTTTTCCACTCCGGTGTCATGCCGGCGGTCAACCCGGGTATCTCTGTGTCCCGTGTCGGCGGCAACGCGCAGATCAAGGCAATGAAGAAGGTTGCGGGTACTCTGAAGCTGATCTACTCACAGTACCGCGAGCTGCAGAGCTTTGCACAGTTCGGCTCCGACCTGGATGAGGATACCAAATCCCGTCTGGAGATGGGCGCGCGTATTGTGGAAGTGCTGAAGCAGAATCAGAATGCTCCGGTTCCGGTTGAAAAGCAGGTCGCAATTCTCTATGCAGTGACCAAGGGCATCCTGATGGATGTGGCGACCGAGGACGTTAAAGAGTACGAAAAAGGACTTTACTCTTATCTCGACACCGATGCCGTCGGGGCGTCGGCCATGACCGAAATCCGGCAGTCGGGAACTCTCTCAGAGGAGACCGAGGAAAAACTGAAGAACGCACTCGAAGAATATACCAAGAGCTTCACGGCACGTAAGCCGGCAAAGTGACAGGCAGGGAGGACTAAGCATGGCTTCTAATATGAAAGCGGTCAAGCTGCGTATCAAGAGTGTCCAGAGCACCATGCAGATCACCAAAGCCATGGAGCTCGTCGCGTCCTCAAAACTCCGCAAGGCAAAAGAACGCGCGGACATCTGCCGTCCATATTTCAGGGAGCTTCATGATACGCTGCAGGATATCGCGGACAAGAACACGGATTTTTCCTCCGTCTATGCCGGAAAGCCGAAATCTGCCCGCTGGTGCATGGTTGTGATCGCTGGTGACAGAGGGCTCGCGGGAGGCTACAACAGCAATCTGTTCAAATATGCCGAGAGGATCTGTGAAGGGAAGGACTACTGTGTCCTTCCGATCGGAAAAAAGGCAGTCGAGCATTACAAGCGCCGCAATAAAGAGATCCTTACGGAATCCTTTGCGGAGATCGCAAAGGTGGATGTGTCGGACTGTTTTGAGATTTCAAGGCTTCTTTGCAAATGCTTCCGCGACGGCGAGTTCGGTCATATCAATCTGTGCTATACGAGCTTTCTTTCGATGCTTTCGCAGGTACCCTCCGATATGGCGATGCTTCCGCTTGAGGATCTGAGCCGTGAGGGGAACGACAGGGATGCCCGCAAAATCCGCGACCTGATCCTTTTTGAGCCGGGTGAGGAAGAAGTGTTCAACGCGATCGTCCCGGAGTACATTGCAGGTCTTGTTTACGGCGGCATATGCGAGAGCGTGGCCAGCGAACTCGCGGCAAGGCGGACTGCCATGGAGGCAGCGACGGACAATGCCGAGGAGATGATTGAAAAGCTGAACCTTTACTACAACAGGGCACGGCAGGCAAGCATTACGCAGGAGATTACGGAGATTGTCGGCGGCGCAGAAGGATTGTAAAAGGAGATTTGCGAATGAGCGATAAACATATTGGAGAGGTTGTGCAGGTCACGGGACCGGTCCTGGATATCCGGTTTGCCCATGACGAGCTGCCGTCTCTTCTGAATGCAATAGAAATTGACAATAACGGATCACGGATTATCGCTGAGGTGGCGCAGCAGACCGGTGACAATACAGTCCGCTGCATCGCGATGAATTCGACGGACGGCCTTGTGCGCGGCACAAAGGCGCTGGATACCGGCGGCCCGATCACTGTGCCGGTAGGCGAAGCGTGCCTGGGAAGAGTTCTGAACCTCCTGGGGGACCCGGTGGATGAAGGCCCGGCGGTCGAGACCCAGGAAAGATGGCCGATCCATCGTCCTGCTCCCGCCTACGAGGAGCAGACTCCGGCGACCGAGATTCTGGAAACAGGAATCAAGGTGGTTGACCTGATCTGCCCGTACGCAAAGGGTGGTAAAATCGGTCTGTTCGGCGGCGCAGGTGTCGGGAAAACCGTTCTGATCATGGAGCTGATCCACAACATCGCGACAGCGCACGGCGGCCTGTCGGTATTTACCGGCGTCGGCGAGCGGACCCGTGAGGGTAACGACCTTTACGGCGAGATGAAGGAGAGCGGCGTTATCGATAAGACAGCCCTGGTCTACG
>CAMOXX010000058.1 GCA_946629475.1 uncultured Blautia sp.
GCCGGAAATATAGTTTCTGTGAAGGGGACTCTCCATCTTTATGCGGTCCTGATGAAACGCAGTGAAGAGGGGAGTATCGTCAACGGCCAGCTTTACGGCTCCGGCAGCCCGGATACCTCGGCTTACAAGGAAATCATTTTTGTTGGGGATTCCCGCACGGTGCGTCTTAAAAAGGCTCTCATCAGGCAGATAACCGAGGAAAAACTGAAGAAAAGAAACGTCACTTTTATCTGTAAAAACGGGCAGGGGCTCAAATGGTTTAAGGACAAGGGTTATACTGCTTTGATGAATGACCTGAAAAAGCAGGATGCATCCGATACACGGCCGACCGCGGTTATCATAAATCTGGGCGTCAACGATCTTGGGGCATATAATGAGTATGTCAGCTGCATGAAGCAGATTGCACCTGCCCTGAAAGAGAAGGGCTGTGAACTGTTCTATATGTCGGTCAACCCGATTAACAGTGTTATGATAAAACAGAAAGGTTTCAATGCCAGACAGGAAAGCCAGGTTCGTAAGTTTAATTCGTCCATAAAGTCCGGCCTTTCCGGAACCTACAGATTTATTGATGTATACTCATGGCTGATGCAGACCGGCTTCAGCACAAACAGAGGAGAAGAAGGCTACGACATTGGAGACGATGATGGCCTTCACTATACTGTGAACACGTACAAGAGGATTTACCTGCGGTGTCTTCAGTTCCTGGCAGGGGATCTGTAAATAAACGCAGTGGAAAGGATAAACAAATGAAATTAACAACGATCAGAGACATTTTCAGAAAACGTGAAGATTTTATCGGAAAGAAGATTACCGTAGGTGGGTGGGTGCGTTCCGTGCGCGCGTCAAAAGCTTTCGGCTTTATCATCCTTCATGACGGGACTTTTTTTGAACCCCTTCAGGTTGTTTATCATGACAACATGGATAACTTTAAGGAAGTATCCAGACTGAATGTTGGTGCCGCCCTGATTGTGACAGGAACACTGGTCGCAACACCGGACGCGAAGCAGCCATTTGAAATACAGGCGGATTCCGTTGAGGTTGAGGGAGAATCCCTGCCCGAGTATCCGCTCCAGAAGAAGCGCCACACGCTTGAGTACCTTCGGACAATGACGCATCTTCGTCCGCGGACAAACACCTTCCAGGCTGTTTTCCGCGTAAGGTCGCTGTGCGCATATGCAATTCATAAATTCTTCCAGGAGAGAGGATTTGTATATGTTCATACGCCTCTCATCACGGCCAGTGATGCGGAAGGAGCAGGAGAAATGTTCCAGGTTACGACGATGGATCTCACAAATCCGCCGAAAAAAGAGGATGGTTCCGTTGATTATTCACAGGATTTCTTCGGGAAAGCGACGAACCTGACGGTGAGCGGCCAGCTGAACGGCGAGACATTTGCCCAGGCATTCCGGAACATCTATACGTTTGGGCCGACGTTCCGTGCTGAGAATTCCAACACGACGAGGCATGCCGCAGAATTCTGGATGATCGAGCCGGAGATTGCCTTTGCAGATCTCCAGGATGACATGGCTCTCGCTGAGGATATGCTGAAATACGTGATCCGGTATGTGCTTGAGAATGCCCCCGAGGAGATGAATTTCTTCAATTCCTTTATCGACAAAGGGCTTCTCGACAGGCTGAATCACGTGATAGATTCCGAGTTTGGCCATGTAACCTACACGGAAGCGGTCAAACTTCTGGAACAGAATAACGATAATTTTGAATACAAAGTATTCTGGGGCTGTGATCTTCAGACAGAGCATGAGAGATATCTGACGGAGGAAATCTTCAAGCGTCCTGTATTTGTTACGGATTATCCGAAAGACATCAAGGCGTTTTATATGAAGCTCAATGAGGATGGGAAAACGGTTGCGGCTATGGACTGCCTCGTGCCCGGAATCGGTGAGATTATCGGAGGAAGCCAGAGAGAGGACAGCTATGAAAAGCTGAAAACCCGCATATCGGAGACGGGAATGAAGGAGGAGGACTACGGATTTTATCTTGATCTGCGAAAATACGGCACGACCAGACATGCCGGTTTTGGACTTGGCTTTGAACGCATGATCATGTATCTGACCGGAATGGGAAATATCCGCGACGTGATTCCTTTCCCGAGAACAGTCAATAACTGCGATTTGTAATAGAGGAGGATACTCTTTTGAAGTTTATTCATCTTGCCGATGTTCATCTTGGTGCGGTTCCTGACAGAGGAACCGCATGGAGCGGCAGGCGGGAGGAGGAGATCTGGGAAACATTCCGCCGGATTATTGCGGGGATTCGTGAAAATCCGGTGGATTTGTTGTTTATCGCGGGAGACCTGTTTCACCGTCAGCCTCTTCTGAAGGAACTGAAAGAGGTGAACCGGCTCTTCAAATCGATTCCGGAGACGAATATTTATGTGATCGCCGGGAATCATGACTATCTGAATCGTGATTCCGCTTACCGGAAATTCCGATGGGCTGACAATGTTGTCTTTTTCGACAGTGAGGATCTCCAGTGTATTGACGACGACCGGGTGCCTGTAACAGTTTACGGATTCAGTTACTGTCATCAGGAAATCAGGGAGCGGCTGCTCGACGGGATCTGCCCGGAGGAAGGAGACGGATATCATATCCTGCTGGCACACTGCGGCGATGAGAAGCATGTCCCTGTGGATTATAAACAGCTGATGGCCGCAGGGTTTGACTATCTTGCACTCGGCCATATTCATAAACCAAGAATATGGGATTCCGGACTGGCGGCTTTTTCCGGTGCTCCGGAGCCGATTGACCGGAATGATACCGGACCGCACGGTTATATCGAGGGGTGGACTGAGAATGGAAAGATTCATACTCGTTTTGTTCCGTGCGCAGTACGGATGTATGATGTGATCACTCTGGAAATTGATGAAGACACTACCAGAGAAGGACTGGAGGAGAAGCTTGCAGAGGAGGTTTCGGAGAGAGGACAGGACAATATCTTCCGGGTTGTCCTTACCGGAGTAAGAACTCCCGAACTGCTGCTGATTCCCGAAAAACTGAAGGCGTGCGGAAACATTGCCGATATTCGTGACGAATCACAGCTGGCATATGACCTGGAAGCTCTGAAGAGACAGTACGCCGGCACATTGATTGGTGATTATATCCGCTTCTTTTCCGGCAAAATATCGGAGACAGAAGAAAAAGCTCTTTTTTATGGCCTGCAGGCACTGCTTACGACCAGCAGGGCGCGATAAAAAACAGTCCAGGAGATTTTTGATACTATGCTGATAAGAAAGATCGCAATCCGTAATTTTGGCAAAATTCATAACAGGACTTTCGAATTCACGGACGGAATCAACATCCTTTTCGGCGAAAATGAGAGTGGAAAAACCACCCTGCATACTTTCATTAAGTGTATGTTTTACGGGATACCCAGGATGAGAGGACGAGCCGCGAAGAATGATACCTACAGGACTTATGAGCCGTGGGAAAATCCGGGAGAGTACGGAGGCACAATCTGGTTTGAAGCGGATGGGATGCATTACCGTCTGACGCGCAATTTCAACCGGGAAAGGCCGTATCAGGAGCTCCTTTGCGAAACAACGGGGGCATTGGTTGATCCGGACAACGGTGCGCTGGAGGATATTCTGGGCGACGTGAGCGAAGCGGTATATGATAATACGGTGTCGATCGGTCAGATGAAAAGTGTGACGGGACAGGATCTGGTGCGGGAGCTGCAGAACTATATGGCCGGGTATGAGGGGAGCGCGGACAGCACAATCGATATACACCGGGCATCACAGATGCTGAAGATGACGCGGAAGGGGTATCAGGTACAGGAAAACAAGCGGAAAAAGTCCATCGAGGCGGAACAGATACGTCTTCAGTCACGCATCAGTTATCTGGAGGAAGAAGAGAAAAAACTTGAGAGCAGAATGAACAGTCTTCAGGATGCACTCGATGAACTGGAACCGGATGGAAGAGGGGGATTTGAGAGGAAAAGCCAGGAAACTAGACGGATGGCCCGCATTACAGGCATCGGGGCAGCGGTAGTCTCCTGCATCCTTCTGGTCCTGGCACTGCTGATGCTGAAAAGCACGTACAGAGCAGTTACGGTGATATGCGCAGTGATCGTTCTCGGAATCGGTTTCCTGCGAAGATACATGCTGGGAAAAGAGGCGGATCGTCTGGAGGACCGCATGGAAAAATGGCAGGAGCACTATAAAAAGCTTTCCTGGGAACTGAAGCATACGAAGAGAGCCCTGACGGAAAAGAAAAAAGCCATTGAAAATCTGCGCGCCGAGTACAACGAGGGTGAGGATGCACTCTACAGGATCTCGCCGGAGGCCGAGGAGGTCCGCGCAATCAATATCGCTCTGTCTACGATTGAATCACTCTCCGGGAATATCAATTCCCAGATCGGAAACAGGCTTAGAGAACGCACTTCGCGGATACTTGCGGGGATTACCGGTGGAAAATACACGGAAGTTCTTATGAGCGAGGATTTGAAAATGGCTGTCAATACAGAGGAGAGAGTGGTGCCGCTCGAAAGGCTGAGCCGCGGTACGCTGGAACAGATTTATTTTTCCCTGCGAATGGCTGCGGGAGAACTGTTCTGCGGAGGAAAGCCGTTTCCGGTTATTCTGGATGATGTGTTCGGCATGTACGATGAGGATAGACTGATGTCTCTTCTGATCTGGCTTAGCGGAGAAAAGAGGCAGGTCATGATCAGTACCTGCAGCGGACGGGAAGCAGAACTCCTGCTCGAAGAAAAGATTCCGTTTAATGAACTGCTGCTGGGGGAAGGTTCTGTATGAACCATCCCCCGGCTTTTTTATTGCTCTAATGCCTGAAAACCATTTTCCTGGTACATGTTCACATACCGGTGGATTCTTTCAACCGGATTCAGAAGATGGCTGATCGAAAGATCATGGTTCAGTGTGTCAATGATCAGAGCAATGTATTTACTCATATCCACCGAGATATAATACGGCTTTGCCAGAAGTTCGGGGGACTGGTATACCAGATTGGTGGTCAGAAGGCCGTCGAATATCCCTTTTGCATAAGCATCGTCAAATTTGCGCAGACCATCGGTAAAGATGCCGAAGGTAGAGCAGATAAAAATCCTGCCGGAGCTGCGCTGCTTCAGCATAGAAGCTATCTCGAGAACCGTTTCTCCTGACGAAATCATATCATCGATGAGAATCAGATCCTTGCCGGACAGAGATGGTCCGAGAAATTCGTATGCCGCGATGGGGTGCCTTCCGCCGACATAGCGGGAGTAGTCCAGCCTTTTATAGTACATTCCCATATCAACCCCAAGAATATTGGCAAGATAGATGGCTCTGTTCATGCTGCCTTCATCGGGGCTGATAATCATAAAGTGATTATTGTCAATGTGAAGGCCGCTGACATTGTTCAGGAGGCCTTTGATAAACTGATAGGATGGCTGAACCGTTTCAAATCCGTCCAACGGTGTGGCGTTCTGCACACGGGAGTCGTGAGCGTCGAAAGTTATGATATTCTCAACACCCATATCAATCAGCTCCTGGAGGGCGGTAGCACAGTCCAGAGACTCACGGGTGTTGCGGATGTCCTGCCTGCTCTCGTAGAGATAGGGCATAATTACGTTTATTCGGCGCGCCTTACCGCCGATTGCTCCGATCACACGCTTCAGATCCTGAAAATGATCATCCGGAGACATCAGGTTTGTAAACTTCCCGATGGTATATGTAAGGCTGTAATTACAGACATCCAGAAGAATATAAATGTCGTCACCGCGCACAGACTCGGAGACAACTGCCTTGCCTTCTCCAGAGCCAAATCTGGGGTTCTGAACTTTGATACGAAAAGAATTCCGCTGATAACCTTCGAACATGAAAGAATCCAGAGCATTATGCTCCCGTTCAATCCGCCACTTCACCAGCCATTCGTCAACGCGTTTTCCAAGTGCCTGACTGCTTTCAAGCGGAATCAGGCCGAGGCGTCCAACAGGAAGAGCAGTTATTCCGTCCGGTGTAAGTTTTGCCATGATCATTTTCCTCCATTGATTTTTTTCAATATCCGTATATCCTTTCCGATCAGCTTGCACATGTGGTAAGCACTGGCGATACGTGAGAAAGTCCGCTCAGAGTAAGTGTCTGAAAAGTTCCTGAGCGACAGATTGGTCGAGATCACTGTGGGTTTCTGCTTCAGAAGCCGCTCATTCACACAAAGAAACAGCTGTGATGAGACAAAAGCATTGGTAAGCTCGGTTCCGAGATCGTCGATAATCAGCAGGTCACAGTCAAAAATAATACTGTCTGGGGCAGAGGTCCTGTCTTCACCGAATGCAGCGGCAGCGAGATGGTCAAACAGGTCGAAAGATGAAAAATAGAGAACACTGTGCGATGCCGAGAGCAGTTCCGCAGCGATACAGTGTGACAGGAATGTTTTTCCGACCCCTGTATCCCCATAAAAGAAAAGGTTCGAAAAGGTGTCGTCAAAATGTTCCGTAAACTCCTGTGAAACCTGAAAAGCATTCCGGGCAAGCTCAGCGGCGGATTTTCCGGTGGCTTCATCTTTGATGGACTCAGGATACCATTTCAGGGAAAAGGTATTGAAGTTTTCTTTTCGGAGAATTTCATCCAGATCCTTTTGCCGATAGAGCAGGTCGATTTCAAGCTGCCGGAAACAGGAGCATTTTTTACCGCCCTCTGTGAAGCCGGTATCATGGCAGATCGGGCAGGTGTCAGGCATCTCCAGATAATCCACGGGATAACCATAGGAACGGAGAAGAAGCTGCCTTTCTTCTTCGAGTTCTGCGGTCCGGGCATGGAGGGATGCGGACTCTGAAGAGAAGCCGCTGAGCAGGGACTTTCTGATATGCTCTGCAGACAGCGCGCTGATCTGCCGGTTGATTTCCGCTATACGGGGGATTTTCCGGAAAATTTCCTCCCGCCGGGATTCGAGAAGGCGGTGATTTGCGTTCTGTCTGCGGCTGTATTCTCTCATGATAAGATCATACTGGTCATTTCTTAATGCCACGGATCCAATACTCCTCTATTATCGGGTGCTGTTAATAAGCTGCTTTTCGTACTCCGCAAAATCATACTGACGCTGCGGGAAATTATTAAAACGGTTGGTCCTTGCGTTCGCTGCTGTCTTTCGGGGATGAGACTCCGACTGCTGGCGGTGCTTTGCGTCAAGCTCGTGAACATCAGACAACGAATGAACATTCTGTTTTTTCCAATCAGATAGAATCCGGTCGGTGTACTGGAAGCTGGCCTGCCCTGTGTTCATTACGGTGCGGCGGCAGGCTTCCTGGATAAGTTCAAGGGAGAAACCATAATCATGATACCATGTGTTTATGAAGGTGATTTCTTCGGAAACAGGATTTCGCCCGGTAATACCCAGCGCTTTCATGACGGAAAAATAATCCTTGCTGTACTGGAATACAGAATCCTGTGCCTCCTGCACGGTTTTGATCCCTTTTTCCTGCCATGCCAGAGCAACGGATTCCATATACCGGATGCTCTTATGCCCATTGCTGACACAGTATTCTATCAGGTACTGGATCAGCTCCGGAGACATGGAGACCCCATCGTAAAAATAGAGGATACGATTCATCTCGTTAGAGGTAAGGGGACGTCCGATATACTGTTCGGCAACAAAAAGAAGCTCGGCGACAGCCTGGTTCTCCTTCAGTTCCCTGATGCGTTCGGGGGTGAGTGAAAAACGACCCGATGGAGTGGAATTTGTCCTTGTTTCGGATGAACTGTGAACTGCCGCTTTTGGGGCTTTCGGATCGGAAACAATATTCTCCGGAGCAGGAACAGAGCACAGTGAGAGCGAAGTGATCTCTCCTTTATCTGAAAAACGGAGTGAGACCAGGCCTTTTCCGGCCCAGTATTTTAAGGCACGGATAATGTCGCGCTCATTGCAGCGGAGAAGATCTGCCATGGCTGCCATGTCAAATGTACCGGTGCCTTTTTGCGCAAAACGAAGGATACAGATATAAACTTTGACAAATTCACCATTGGCAGAAGCCATATAATGATCTGTAAATTCGTCAGGAAGCAGGGTATAGCCTTCCTGTTTTGGGTTTTCCAGTCTGATTGCAGCCATAGCAGAACCTCTTTCGTTTGCATCAACGCCAGAAATCCGAAAGACACCGGCCGATGAGAACATCCTCCGCCTGCCGGCAGTCTGTCAGCTTCTGATCCCGAGGATATGTTCCCCGACGGTGACGATATCGCCTGCCCCCATAGTGATCAGGAGATCGCCGCTTTCGCAGCTGGTCAGGAGATAGTTTTCGATTTCATCAAAAGTTTGAAAGTATTCACAGGGTACACCAAGAGGAAGAATCTTCTTTTGGAGGTCTTCCGAGGTGATGCCGATCGTATTCTGTTCCCTCGCGGCATAGATGTCCGCAAGGACTACATGGTCAGCATGCGCAAGAGCGGATGCAAATTCATCCAGCAGGGCATATGTGCGGGTATAGGTGTGGGGCTGGAATACACACCAGATCTTTTTGTGCGGGTAGCTGTGCGCCGCCCGGAGTGTTGCTTCAATCTCCGTCGGATGATGCGCATAGTCATCGATGACTGTGACCCCACCAATCTCACCTTTCAGCTGAAAACGCCTTTCTGTTCCGGTGAAATCAAGCAGACCTTTTACGATTGTGTCCGTATCAATGCCGAGATAATCCGCAACAGCGATCACGGACAGCGCGTTGGAAACATTGTGTTCCCCCGGAACCCGGAGACAGAAGCTTCCGGCTTTGCGGCCGTTTTTCAGAACATGGAAAGAGGGCCTGCCATATTTGTCGTAGGTGATGTCGGATGCGGTATAATCTGCACAGTTCTTCAGACTGTATGTTATGACCCGGCAGGGCAGTCCTTCGGTGATCTGACGGTATTCCGGAGTGTCTGCGTTTATGACAAGGAGACCGTTTTCGGGAAGCAGCTCGGCAAATTTGCGGAAGGAATGCCGGATGTCATCAATATCTTTAAAAAAGTCGAGATGATCCGCATCCATGTTGAGGATAATGCTGATCCGCGGGAAAAAGCTGAGAAAACTGTTGGTATATTCACATGCCTCGGTCACAAACGTCTGAGAACTGCCAACGCGGATATTTCCATTAATGACCGGCAGAATGCCGCCGACACTGATCGTCGGATCTGACTCTGCTTTCAGAAGTACATGGGAAAGCATGGAAGTCGTGGTCGTTTTTCCGTGAGTACCCGAAACGGCAATCGGGGTGTCGTAATTCTTCATGATCTGTCCGAGAAGCTCGGCTCTTGTCAGCATTGGAAGTGAACGGCGGACTGCTTCCGCAAATTCCGGATTGTCAGGATGGACAGCTGCGGTATAAACAACAATCTCAGTTTCCGGTAAAATGTTTTCTGCTTTCTGGGAGTAGAAGACGCGAACTCCTTTTTGTTCAAGATGCCGGGTCAGAGGACTTTCCTTCATATCCGAACCGCTGACAATGAAACCGCGGCCGATAAGAATCTCTGCAAGCCCGCTCATGCTTATTCCGCCGATGCCGATAAAATGGATGTTCTGGGGATTATCAAAATTAATCTGATACATAATTGCTTCCTTTATATATATGTTGTGAAATGTCGGATTCTGCCTGTTTTTGTCGAATCACGTTCGGGAATATATTATACCGCGAAATAGGAAAATTGAAAAGAGTTACTTTTACAGGTTGAAGCTAACATGAGGAATGAAAAGCATTCCGAATGAATGGGTACTGAACAGATACGATTTGTTATATATACATAACAAAGGAAAGTATAGAGAATTACCATTCTTAGTCAATAACAATAAAAAAATCAAAAACATATGCTAAATCTTGTAAATAATGTTCACTATTTTAGAAAAGTGTGCTATAATACAAAATCATAACACACAAGAGGTGATTACATGATGAAGAAAGAGATGATTGCCATGCTTCTGGCCGGAGGGCAGGGGAGCAGGCTCGGCGTGCTGACTGAAAAGGTCGCAAAGCCGGCAGTCGCTTTCGGAGGGAAATACCGGATCATCGATTTTCCTCTGAGCAACTGTATCAATTCCGGCATTGATACTGTCGGCGTGCTGACACAATACCAGCCTCTTCGTCTCAACACTCATATCGGAATCGGAATCCCATGGGATCTGGACCGGAATGAGGGTGGAGTTACTGTTCTGCCGCCATATGAAAAAAGCGAAAACAGCGAGTGGTATACAGGCACGGCAAATGCGATATATCAGAATATGGAATACATGCAGGAGTACCATCCTGATTATGTGCTGATTCTATCCGGCGATCATATCTACAAAATGGATTATGAGGTGATGCTTGATTTCCACAAAGCAAACAAGGCGGATGTTACCATCGCATGTATGCCGGTTCCTATGGAAGAAGCCGGGCGGTTTGGCATAATGGTAGCGGATGAGTCAGGAAGGATCACAGAGTTTCAGGAAAAGCCTGAGCATCCCAGCAGCAATCTTGCATCGATGGGAATCTATATTTTCAGCTGGAAAGCCCTGAAGGAGGCTTTGATAGCCCTGAAGGACCAGAACAGCTGTGATTTCGGCAAGCATGTTCTTCCATATTGTAAAGAAAAGGGCAGGAGGCTGTTCGCGTACGAATATAATGGCTATTGGAAGGATGTCGGGACACTCGGATCCTATTGGGAAGCCAATATGGAGCTTATTGATATTATTCCGGAATTCAATCTCTATGAGGAATTCTGGAGAATCTATACCAAGGGCGACATAATTCCTCCTCAGTACATTTCGGCAGACGCGGTTATAGGAAGATGCCTGATCGGCGAAGGAGCTGAAATCTATGGAGAAGTTCACAATTCAGTGATCGGTCCGAATGTTGTGGTTGGCCGGGGGAGTGTCGTCCGGGACTCCATCATAATGCGGAATACATCCGTTGGTGAAAACACTGTCATTGACAGGGCGATCGTAGCTGAGGATGTATGCATAGGCAGCAATACGGTGATCGGATTTGGCGAGGAGGTTCCCAATGTCAAAAAGCCTTCCGTTTACGCATTCGGGCTGGCGGTGATCGGTGAGCACAGCGTAATTCCGGATGATGTAAAAATCGGCAGGAATACGGCAGTTACAGGTGTTACAGTACCGGCGGATTATCCTGACGGAGTCCTCCCCGGAGGCCAGAACATTGAGGCAAAGGAGGGGGATGCTTTATGAGAGCAATAGGAATTATCCTGGCGGGCGGCAATAATAACCGTATGAGGGAACTTTCCAACCGGCGCGCAATAGCAGCCATGCCGATTGCAGGCAGTTACCGCGCGATCGATTTTGCGCTCAGCAGTATGGCAAATTCTCACATCAATAAGGTGGCGGTATTCACTCAGTATAATGCACGCTCTCTGAATGAACACCTCAGCTCATCGAAATGGTGGGATTTTGGCCGCAAACAAGGCGGTCTGTTTGTATTCACTCCAACAATCACCAAGGAAAACAGCTTGTGGTACCAGGGAACAGCGGATGCAATTTACCAGAACATCGATTTCCTGAAAAGCAGCCATGAGCCATATGTGGTGATTGCGTCAGGTGATTGTGTTTACAAGCTTGATTACAACAAGGTGCTGGAGTATCATATCGCAAAAAGAGCAGATGTGACAATAGTCTGCACCACATGCAATGATCCTTCAGAAATCGAGCGTTTTGGTGTTTTGCGGATGAACGAGGACAGCCGGATCGAGGAGTTCGAGGAGAAACCTATGGTTTCTCCGTACAATACGGTTTCCGCAGGTATTTATATTATCCGGCGGAGGCTTCTGATCGAACTTGTTGAGAAGGCAGGGCAGGAAGGACGAAATGATTTTGTGCGTGATATACTGATCCGGTATAAAAACCTGAAGCGGATATATGGCTACAAGATCGATACCTTCTGGAGTAATATTTCAACAGCCGAGTCTTACTACAAAACAAACATGGCTTTTCTGAATCCGGAGGTACGGAATTACTTTTTCCGGCAGGAACCTGCGGTTAAGACGAGGATTGATGATTTCCCTCCGGCCAAGTACAATCCGGGAGCGGTGGTGAAAAACAGCCTTGTTTCCAGCGGCTGCATCATAAACGGAACCGTTGAAAACTCGATTTTGTTTAAGGATGTTTATGTTGGAAATAACTGTGTTATTAAAAACTCGGTTATTTTGAACAGTGTTTATTTTGGGGACAACACACATATCGAAAACTGCATAGTTGAGAGTCGGGATACGATCAAGGCCAATTCTTACTTTTGCGGTGAAGATGGGGTAAAAATCGTTGTTGAAAACAATGACAGATTTGCTGTATAGGGTGTGAGGGCGTTTCTACGAGCGTCCTGCGAAGACATAACAATGGAGTTGTTGGTACAACGTGCGATCCTGAAAAATTGAAAGGAGAACACAAATAAAATGAATATTACAGATGTGCGTATACGTAAGGTATCTAAAGAAGGCAAAATGAAAGCGGTCGTTTCGATTACATTGGACGATGAATTTGTCATTCATGATATCAAAGTGATCGAAGGCGACAGAGGCCTTTTTATTGCCATGCCGAGCCGGAAGGCGGCAGACGGCGAATACCGCGATATTGCGCACCCGATCAACTCTGCAACCAGAGAAATGATGCAGAATACGATTCTGGTACATTATCAGGAGGCGGTTCTCTCAGATCCTGGCGAAACCACAGAAGAAGCATGAGCAGATTTCCGGCCGGCGGATCGTCGGCCGGAATACGAAGAATCAAAAAGGGGCGGTTCCGATTAAAGGAACCGCCCTCTTTTTAGCAATAAAAATGCAGGAGATGGGACTTGAACCCACACGATCTTGCGACCACAGGCACCTGAAGCCTGCGCGTCTGCC
>CAMOXX010000059.1 GCA_946629475.1 uncultured Blautia sp.
CGGAAGAAGTCCCCAGGTCAATCCCCAGAAACGCTTCACCCATGCACAAACACCGCCTTCACAAAGCCCTCCGGGCGGGTGCGGACCATCCCGACCGCTCTCTCATACTCCTCAAGCCGCAGTCTCTCGGTAATCATCGGGCGCACATCAATCACTCCGTCCGCAATCAGGCTGATGGCTTTTTTGTGCTGGTTCCAGTTATTGCCTGCTCCGATGACCCTGAGATTGTTAATATGGATATCATCCATCCTGATCGACATCTGCTTTCCTCGTCCGTATCCGGCCAGCATGACCGTTCCGCCTTTGCGGGCCAGACGAAGTGACGTCTGTATGCAGGATTCGATTCCGGTTGCATCAATCACCACATCACTCCCGCCGGGATGCAGCTCAGGTAAAATCTTCTCGGGATCCTGCTCACTGGAGTCAATCACAGTGTGCGCACCCATCTGCTTTGCAATTCCAAGCCTTCTTTTTGAAGAAGCAATCACTGCAATCCTTCTCATGCCCATCGCCTTGCCCACCGCAAGCATGCACAGGCCGATGGAACCTGCTCCGATAATCGTCAGTGTATCCCCGAACTTCGCGCCGGCTTTCTCCATCGTTCCAAGGGCCACGCCCAGAGGTTCATTCAGCGCAGCCTCCTCAAAGGAAACATGCCCTGGCTTTTCGCACAGTCCATAAACCGGAACTTCCATGTATTCCGCGTAAGCCCCGTTTCTTTTGAACCCGATCTCTTCAAACTGCCTGCAGTACCTCCAGTTTCCGCTGCGGCAGGCATCGCAGGTCAGGCATACCACATCGTTGGAGCCGATTACGTCTTTCCCTGTCCAGGCGGCATCTTCCGGGCTCCCTGTGCGCACGACCGTACCGCTCCACTCGTGTCCCGGTATCAGAGGATAGTTTGCGGGAATTCTTCCGTCAATCACCTCCAGGTCCGTGGCGCACACTGCCGCCGCTCTGACTTTGATCAGTGCGAATCCGGGCTGCGGTACGGGGATTTCCGTCTCAACCAGATGAATATTTCCGGGGGCTTCTATACGAACTGCTCTCATGTGATCTCCCTCCTGTCTTATTCAATCAACACTTCCTGCTCCAGGCGGACATTTTTGTTTAACATGTATCTGATTACATCGTGAAACATCTGGTATTCATCTTCCTGCAAAAGCTTTTCCAGCATTTTCCGGTATGAATCATCCCCCAGTGGCCTGCACTTTTCTGCATACTCCATCAAAGTCGCTCTGTCCATTAAATAAGGATTTGTATCCGGAAACACCCTTGTCTTCAGCATATGAAAAATCCGAAAGCCGCCCAGATCTATATCACTCCAGTGATAATACCGCGCGTGGATATTTTTTACCCTTATGCCATCATAAATAAGCTCGAACCATTTTCTTCGAAGCGGACTCAGAAACCCTCCATGATACAGCACAAGCTCTCCTTCTTTTTTCTCTTTTGATAAATACCAGACATAATTTGCCTTATTTTCTATTGTCAGTATTTTCGCTTCAGCAGCGTCAAAAGCAGCCGCAGGTTCGATCCTGCTGATGTGCCTCACTGTATCAGAATTGATATACGCGCCATATCTGCATCCTGAAAAGTCGATTCTGGTTCCATCATCCAGAACTACTGCCAGATTCCCGCAGAATTCCATAATTTCCGGCCATTTGACCACCCCATATTCTGCAAGAAGCTGTTCATCATTATCTGCTTCAAGATTATTCCGGGCTGCAATATATTTTAAAATCGAAATTACTTTTGATCTCAGTTCGCGTTCGAAATACTTGCTGTCCCCGAATAATCTGGTGCTGATCACTCTCTCCATCTGCTCATCTGCCGGTTCGGCTGTTTCCTGTAAAAAACGAAGCAGATATCCGTTCTTTTTCTCAGCGGCCTCCTGATCTTCTTTCCTCCCATCAGATTGAAAAAAGAATCTCGGTATTTTTTTCTTCTCTCTGATATTTTCCTGTGTTTCGATCAGGAAATCAAGTATCCCATAGTTTTTTTCAAAGCTCTGATATCCTGACTCATGCAGCTTTTCGGAAGCGTCCGATTTCTGTTTATCCTGTTTCCGTACTTCAGATAAGGACGATATTACCGCTTCTAATTGATTTAGCAGCGCATTCAGCATACTGGCCTTTGGTACCCTCCCTGCCCTGCGGTATGCCTCCATCAGGGCATCAGGTTCTGTAATCAGCCATATACGATCCACAAGATTGCCGGTCTCAAACCTTACCCATGAAAAATCTACAAGCCCTTCCTTCTTCAAGCCCTCCAGGGAATCGAGAAATTCTCCTTTTTCATCTGCATTTTCGATACATTTTACAATCCATTCACATCGGGAGGCGTCCAGTATGACTCTTTGAGCTGACATTCCCTCACGAAAATGACGGCTGCGTTCATAGCGGTCCAGGAGATCGTTTAAAATCCGCACACTTTTACTCATTCCTGTATTTCCTCCACTACTGCGGGATCAAAATACCTGGTAAAAGAATGGTGTCCGTATTTATACACAGCTATATTTCTCTCCACAAAAGGAGATATATCAGATATTTTCTCTGACGGGGCAGAAAAAACCGCCTGCAGTCCAAATTTCTTCAACAGAGGAATACTTTCCCTGATCCTCTCCCCATCCATCTTACTGAAAGCCTCATCCAGAATAATCAATCGAACAGTATTATCCTTCCCCTTGCTTCTCACGCGGCAGACCTGGGAGAACGAAGCCAGCAGTGAAATGTAAAATGGAATCTGTGTCTCACCGCCCGATTTTTTTAAGAGAGTACGCGACAGTCTTTGTTCCTCCCCCTGATCATTTGTCACGATCAGATCAAACACCAGATATGTCTTATAATCCGTGTATTTCCGGATACTCTTTTCATATTCCTCCCGCCTCTTTGCCGAAAGATCTTCTTCACTGATGATAAGCGCGTGAAACAGGGCATCGATCTCCTTCTGGTACTTTGCGTTGAACTGCTCTGATGCCAGGTTCCAGCCGCCTGTATCCATCAGCATGGGGTCCATAATCATATCATAATAATTCCGGTATTCCGCCCTGGGGCTTATGGTAAACCGATATCTGTCGGTTCCGAACACGCTGTATTTCAAGGAATTGTTCAGCTCCTCAATCTGCGCACGGACCGATTCAATGTTGGATTTCAGCTTGGCAATAAAATCGTCCCGGAACTGGTTATAGGCTTTTTCCTTTGCATCCCTGATGCGCGAGATATAATCCGGCAGCCTGATTTCCGACAGAGTGTGCAGTTCTCTGTCGTACTCACTGTTATCCTCCCGTTCGATATCATTTGACATCTTGTAGTTCTGGTTATATTCGCTTCTTTTCCGGCGGCGGTCTGCATAATGCTGCTCCATCATCGTTTTTGTCTGCTGCTTTGCCCTCATATAGCTCTGCCTCAGGGTCAGTTTAACCCGCCCTTCCTGCAGCGCTTCCTTTAAAAATTTTGGCTCACCGGCTGCTTCAACCCACTCCGGGTCGTAATTGGCATTGATCTCTTCTTTCAGAGACTCTATTTTATGAGTTATCTCAGGAAGCCGCATCAGTAACAGATCCTTTTTCTTCTCATCCGTTCTTCCGCGTTCCTCGATCAGGCGCTCCTGATTCTTTCTTGTTTCCGATTCTTCCTCTTCCAGCTTTCTGATCTCTTCTCCCAGCTTTATCAGATAAGTAAAATCGATGGAGTCGTATTCCTGCCGAAGACCGGAAAGCTCCTTCGACAGCTCCGGCAATATCTCTCCGTCAGCAGCAGACCGGCGGTAATGATCTGCTTCATTCTCCGATAAGACCATCCCCGCGGAGCCTCGTTTTACAATCCTGTAATCATCGGAAAGCTTTTCATATTCCGAAACCATTCTTTCCAACAATCCTGAAAGATGCTCAAGCTGAATTTCCATGGATCGTCTTCCAATAAAAGGATCAGCAAAGCGGGCAGGATTCAGCCTCCTGCTCACATAATTCTTGTACAGCATCACATTCCTGGTAATAGCAATTCTGTATTTGTTCAGGTCGCGTACATTCTCGCATTTTATAACATTTCCCAGCAGATAATCTGCATAAAGACGGGCGTCCTCATTTTCTGTCTCAATCTCCTCCGCGAGAGAATTGGGTTTTTTCTCTTTCCGGAACTCTCTCCTGAGCTTTCCGATATCCACCAGACCTGCATCAAAGATATTTTCCTCTTTTCTGACACTCTCATAGATTTCATTTGCAGTAATATAATATTCTTCCGGGAGGAGAAGATTAAACTTCTGTCTGTCCAGATACCCCTCAATCGCATCTCTCCAGGTCTGATCTTTTATCTCCAGAAGGTCGGCAAATATCCTGACTTCCACTGTTTTGTGATACCGCTCAAAAAGCTCTGACTCCAGACGATGTTTCAATCTGATCACCTGAGATGGATATGGTTTGATTCCTTTTTTCAGGTTCCGGATGCGAAGCTCTGTCTCTTCCCGCTCATTTGAAAGCTGCGTGCACCGATTTTTCAGCTCAAATGCATACTGACTGAAACAGTTTTTAAGTTCGCCCATAACTTTCACTGCTCTTGTAAGGTCAAACCTGTTCAGTTCCCTTTCCGACAGACGGCACATCTCCTGCAGAAATACCAAGGATCCTTCCGAAAGAACAATCTCTGTTTTCTCCGACCCTCGAATTGCCCCGCTCCATTTTTTTCCATAGTCCGACAGTTTTTTTACAGCATCAGCAAGAGCATCCTCTATTTGCCGGATCCTGTTCTCCTTCTCCATAATCTCCGACTCCAGCTCCTTCTGGCGCCGGGCAAGGTCCGAAGTATGGTAATCCCTGTTCTTTTTTTCGATCAGCTGACGCAAAGACGATAAAGCCTCTGTAATCGCATTGATCTTTCCATTCAGACGGTCAATCTCCTGTGTCTTTTCATCGATCTCTCTTCTGATTTCCTTTTCCTGCTCTTCCTGTTCCCAAACCTCCGCACGGTCTATAATATAGCTTTGCTGAAGCAGCCGTTCTTTATCCCCTTCACATATTCTGCTGATCCGTTCAATTTCATTAAGAGCCTGAATCCGTTCCTGCGTCCTTACAGCATCCGTCTCCAGGTTTTTATACTGACGGATATCACTCTGCATCTGCTCAACTTCAATATTGTTTTTTACATCGCAGACAGACTCCGTGATGAATTGTTCGATATCCGTAACCGGCGTAAACGGTACTGCCTTGCGCAGCAATGTCAGGTACTTTCTTTTCACAGAACCGTATTTTGCCAGCATTACCTCCTGAAACCTTTTATTGGTATCAATCAGCTCAAATCTCTTTGAAGAATTTTTCTTCATCCATGTCTTCAGTTGACGAATCGTGTAGGGAATCTTTGTCTTTTCATCCGTGAACATATTTTCGGGAAGCTTTGTTTTGTCACAGACGAACCATTTGTAATCGTAATTGCTGTCCTCATAGCAGTCTGCCACGAAGCCTGCAAGAAAGCAGTAATTCTTAACAGTATCCTCAAACTCCAATACTACATAACTGGTAAAAGGGCCTTTCCGAAGATAATGAAAACCTGTCTCCCCATCATCACCATTTTCACCAAAAAGATAGCTTTTCAGTGTCCGGGCAGATTTTTCATTTGCTGCCTTATTAAAAAACCTTCCATTCGTCTCACCGAGCAGAACCAGCTGCAGCGCATCCACAATAACGGATTTTCCGGATCCTGTTTTGCCGGTAAGAAAATTGATTCCACCAAAATCTATTTTTTCCTGCGTATAACCATACCAATGGATCATAAGAAGACTATTCAGCTTTTTCATTATTCTACTTCATCCTCTGCATAGGGTTGATCAGTATCTTCGATATTTTCCTCAATGTCATCCGAATCCAGAAGCTTTGACAAATTGGAGATCTGCTCATTACTTACAATAAACAAAATCGTTGGAAGAATCAGTATTCTGGTTCCGGGCGCTTCCCATATTCCGTCCCGCTTCGCAATGATCCTGAATTTAGAAAGCGTCCTCATTGCATCATGCATAATATTGTTTGCCGGCTTTTTCGTGATTGTCCCAAGGCTGAACAGTTTTTGAATCAATTCCCCTGTTGTAATCATCACTTCTCTGGTGAGAGTGAGTTTTTCTCTTTCTTCTTCATAAATCAGCCTGAGAGCGTACACCAGGATCGTGGTGAACTTATCAAATCTCACCCTGTTGCCATCATAACTGCTGACAATAGAAATTACTCCATATCCTGAATCCCTTTCCAGCGCGAACCCCGCCAAAGATAAATACTCCTGTAACAAATCAAAGTTTCTTTCTGCGAACAGATAGTCTTTGTTCACCCGGGTTATGCCTTCCGCAAAATCATACTCCTCCGCCAGCAGAAACGTATGCGCCAGAAGCTGATTTACAATCCTTCCGAATTTTTCTTTATCCAACATACCGAGACGTTCATATCTCTCATCAATCATTTTGATTTCTCCATCTTATCTCGTGCTGTTTTTTGCCTGTTCTGAACCGTTACTATGAATCTTCTTTTTTGTAAAGACAGCTCTTGGGAGGCTGCAGCCATCCACTTCAATATTTCCCTCCCTGAATTTTACCGTATAACCGGCATCCTTCTCCGTACCCCGGATTGTCCCCAGAAGAAAGAAAATAAAATCCTCCCCCTGATTCAGACGGATCTCTTCGGTAGCAAAAGAGAATGCCTCTCCAAACCATTCTTCTATCCGATGATCAATCTTTTTATTTGTATACTGCTTCCGCACTTCTTTAAGAAAACTGTCCACCATTTCGGGAGGAGTCTCCTCTTTCCTGATTGCCAGGCTTTCCCCTTCACTCCTTTTTGTTCTTTTAACCCGGGCATACAGCGATTTCTGGTCATAATACATATGACCATATATATTAAGGCTTTCCGACATAGCATCAGAAATATTGTTTTCCCTTGATGCTTTCAAAAGTTCAATCAGTCTGCCCTTGACGCCTCTGTCCACATTCATCAGATATCGGATATGCTCCACGGAGGCATTGACGTATTCATTATGTCTCCAGTCAATCTCACGGATCATTTCTTCTATTCCGTCATAAGTATCAGCCACATAGTTGATCATCCGGAACATTTCCTCCTGACCCTGCTCCTCGCTTTCAAAAATATGACGAGTAATGCCCTGTTTGATAATCAGCTGCTGCATTCTGTCATCCAGAAGCCATCCATTCAGTATCGAAAGAATCGCATGCTTAAATCGCGGAACAGAATCCATTGTCTTTAAGGGATAATAAACCGTGTCCACTATAGCTGTCTTATATTCATCAAAATGTGTTCGGAGCAGTTCATTGACATTATCCTCTTCGGGAACCAGCCTGTAATAACGGCGAATATTATTATACAGGGATTTCAGTTCATCCACCAGGCTGACCGTATTGTTGTATGCTGTCTGAAGCGCCTGGAATGTATAATCAGGAAATTCATCCGCATTCCGAAGAGCCGCATAGGTAGCATAAACATAACTGTTATATTCTCTGACTTTCTCGGTCGACAGCTCATACAACAGGTTTATGACTGAAATCGCGTAATCCGGAATTGTTATATTTTCTTCAAACGTACGTGCCTCATATTCTGTCTCAATCCACCCTGTTTCCTTAAGCCGGCGCAGCAGAAGATGTGCTTTCTGGGAAAGCGCTCCTTCATCCGCCACAGGTTCCCCTTCTAAAATGGACTCCTCTGTAAAATCCGCTTCTTCTATATCCGTATCCAGGGTATCCATCAGCATAACCAGGAGGTCTTCTCTTCGAATTACAAGCTCGGTCTTAAAGGCCTGCCTTAAAACAAATAAAGCCTGCACATACAATTCTTTCTTTGCAGAAGAAAGGATACTGAAAAAATTTTCCGGTATATGTGTAAAAAGCGACATAGACGATCCCCCACCTGTTTTTTCAATTCGTATCTGTTCAGTACCTTTACAGATACGCGCAAAAATCCATGCAAAAAGCTTACGGCGATGGATTTTGCCTGACACATTATGATTATTATACAGGAATCGATCCCCCTGCACAAGACAAGGAAAACGGCCCTCCCTGCCTTCCTGCGTATCCCGCAGGGCAGAGAGAGCCGCCTCCTTAATATTGGCTCTTAAACCATATTATCTGTGAAGGTACTGAACACATACATACCTTCTTTCATCCAATTGTAACCGCAATCTCCACCGGCTTCTTCCCGCTCAGTTCGATGCTTCTCCTGTCCGGCTGGCTGGTTCCGGCATAAATCGCAAACCTGCTGCCGTCGCAGATGCGTTTTCCATCCTGATCCACAACCATAAAAGCCTCTTCCGGGATTTCGACCGTCACCCGGGCTTCCTCTCCCGGGGAAAGATGAACCCTCGTAAATCCGCAGAGCTGCGGGTTCGGAACGGCAAGAGCTGAATCCAGATTTTTGATGTAAATCTGCAGCACATCTGTCGAATTCCTGTCCGACTCATTCTTTATCAGAGCAGACACAAGGTACGGTTCCTTCCCTCTGCGTTTGCCTTCCTCGATGTCTCTATCCGCTTCCTCACCATTTTCACTTCCGGAAGTCACGTCATCCTTCCGGATCAGTTTTGCATCCGTCACCCGGATATCGCCGTAGCCAAGCCCATATCCAAACGGATACTGCGCCTCGCACTCCATAAAGCGGTAGGTCCGCCCTTTCATAGAGTAGTCCGTAAAATCGGGCAGATCGGAAATACTGTTATAGAACGTGATCGGCAGCTTCCCGCCAGGCTCTTCCTCTCCGAACAGAACCTTCGCAAACGCTCTGCCGCCCATCGCGCCGGGATACCATACCGTCATAACCGCCCCGAAATGCTCCGACGCATACGAAAGATCGATATCGCTCCCCGCCATCAGGCAGAGCACGACCGGCTTTCCGACCTCGGCGACCGCTTCCATCAGCTCCCTCTGGACTTCCGGAAGCAGGAGTCCATCCTTATCCCCGGAAGCGTAGCTGTTGCCCGTGTCGCCTTCCTCTCCTTCCAGTGTCTCGTCCAGTCCCAGACAGAGGATCACCACATCGCTGTTCTCTGCCACCGTCACAGCCTCCGCAATGCGGTCCCGCACGCTTCCGAGCTGTTCTGTCCTGTCGCGGAACAGGTCGCAGCCGACCGAAGTCAGCACACGCACGTCTTCGCCCACATAGTCCTGGATCCCCTCCTGAACCGTGATATACCGCGAAGCCGTCCCGTGATAGTTCCCAACCAGCGATGCCCTGCTGTCCGCATTCGGCCCGATGATTCCGATCGTCCTGATTTCATCCATCCTGAGCGGAAGAAGCCCGTCATTTTTCAGAAGGACAAAGCTTTCGGCAGCTGCTTTCTCTGACAGCTTAAGGTGTTCGGGAGATTCCACCTCCAGGTAGGAGACATCGTCATACTCACTGCCATCGAACAGTCCTAACAGGCAGCGGGTCGTAAAGAGGCGCACCGCAGCCTCCGTGATCGTCTCTTCCGTCACAAGGCCTTTTTCCAGTGCCCTCATTAAATAGTGGAATGTGATCCCGCAGTTCAGGTCACACCCGTTGTTGATCGCAAGCGCGGCCGACTCCACCGGGTTGCTCGTAATCATATGGTTCTCGTGGATATCGCGGAGTGCCCAGCAGTCCGATACAAAATGCCCCGAAAAGCCCCAGTCGCCGCGCAGGATTCCCTGCAGTGTACTGCTTGCGCAGGCTGCCTCCCCGTTCACCCGGTTGTACGCCCCCATCACGGCTTCCACACCGGCCTCCTTCACAAGGCCCTCAAACGCCGGGAGGTATGTTTCAAACATATCCTTTCGGGATACTTCTGCATCAAAATGATGCCTCTCTCCCTCCGGTCCCGAATGAACCGCGAAATGCTTTGCGCAGGCGGCGGCCTTCATGGTATCACCGTCACCCTGGAGTCCTTTTACAAACGCCACCCCAAGAGTTTTTGTAAGGAACGGATCTTCCCCATATGTCTCATGGCCGCGGCCCCATCTGGGGTCACGGAAAATATTCACATTGGGAGACCAGAAGGTGAGTCCTTTATAAATCCCTCTGTCTCCGTGGGATGAGTACGCATTGTACTTCGCTCTCCCCTCAGTGGAAATGACCGAAGCAATCTCGTGTATAAGTTCTCTGTCAAATGTTGCGCCGAGACCGATTGCCTGGGGAAATACGGTAGCCTGCCCTGCCCTTGCAACACCGTGCAGGCCTTCTCCCCACCAGTTGTAGGCCGGAATGCCAAGCCGTGGAATCGCGGGCGCGTCAAATACGAGCTGCCCGGCTCTCTCCTCCACAGTCATTCTGCCTACGATCTCCTCCGCCCTTTTTCTTGCTTCTTTTCTGTCCATTCCATTCTCCTTTTCGGCATATCACCGGAAACAAGATGATGCTCATCACATTTTCGTACGGACTCAGCAGCAGGCGTTTTGCCCGGTCCTGAACAATTATGATGCTGTCAGCCCTTGACAGCTCCCGTTGTCAGACCGTCAACAATCTGGTTGCTGAACATACAGTAAACGATAATCGTCGGAATAATGGCAATCAGAATTGCCGGGAACATCTTGTGATAGGCACTCTCATAGGGTGACACAAACTTTGTCAGCGCTACAGGAAGTGTCTTCTTGTTGCTGTCCGTAATAAATACCAGGGCAAGAAGAAGCTCGTTCCAGTTCGCCACGAAAGTCATGAGCCCTGTTACAAACAATCCGGTTCGGGACAG
Source organism: uncultured Blautia sp. (assembly GCA_946629475.1). Lineage (GTDB taxonomy): Bacteria > Bacillota > Clostridia > Lachnospirales > Lachnospiraceae > Blautia_A. The sequence goes on from CAMOXX010000059.1 coordinate 10,683, forward strand.
CGGCAGTGCAATCGAAAAGAAAATTCTGTAAATCGAACAGCCGTCGATGCAGGCCGACTCCAGCAGCTCATTCGGAATACTCCTGAAGAAGCCCGTCATGATGTACACCGAGGTCGGCAGTGAAAACGTCAGGTACGGCAGAATCAACCCCCACAGGCTGTTATTAAGGCCAAGATTTGCAAACCGTACAAACAGAGGGATCAGCACGCAGTGCACCGGGATCATCATTCCGATCAGGATGTAGATCATCGCGGCGCCGGAAAGCTTCCAGCGCATTCTGCCGATGGCAAATGCTGCCATGGATCCGATCAGCATGGTCAGGATCAGGGTAATCACGCAGACGAACAGCGAGTTCAGCATGGCAATGCCAAGCTTGCCTGCGCTCCAGGCAACCTGGTAGTTCTCCCAGTGAAATTCCGTAGGCAGCGCAAACGGTGCTTTATAGATCTGCGCTCTCGTCTTCACAGAGGACATCGCGATCCATATAATCGGCGCAATATAGATGATCACCAGAAAGATCAGGAAGGCATAGATCACGATCGTGGACGGTTTTACTTTTTTCTTTTGTTTTTCCATCACTCATCCACCCCTCTCACATCTCGTAGTTTTCTGTCTTGAAAATTCTGTTGATAATCACAGTAGCCAGCAGGCACAGCACAACAAGAACCAATCCTATCGCACTGGCTCTTCCATAATGATTTCCGCCCTTGGAGGAAAATCCGGTCCTGTAAAGATAGGTTGCCAGAACATCCATCTTCAGGTTTTCCGTCTTGTCCCCCAGCATGGAGTAGATCAGATCGAAAAATTTTAGCGATCCGATCGCATTCAGACTCATCGCTGTTCCGATCATCGGTTTGAGCAGCGGCAGAGTGATGTAACGGAAGGATTTCACCTTCGTCGCGCCGTCAATATAGGAAGCTTCATACAGAGACTGGCTGATGCCGGAAATCTGAGCCATATAGAGCATCATTGACTGGCCAACATACTGCCACAGGGCGACAAAGGCGATCACCCACATCGGAAGGGTAATAAATCCTTTCGTTTCATACAGCCAGCCCGGCCCCTTGATTCCAAAGTTTGCCAGAAAGCTGTTGATGCCGATTTTCGCATGGAACAAAAAAGCCCACAGAAGACCAAGTGCTGCCGAGGAAAGAACACACGGCATATAAATTACATTTTTAAAGAAGTTTCTGCCCTTTTTAATGTTTGTCAGAAGGCCTGCCAGCAGGATACCCATGATCAGCTGGGATATACAGGAGAATACCAGGAAAAACATGGAATTCTTAAAAGCAATCCGGATCGTGGGATCCTTCGCCAGCCATTTAAAATTCTCAATCCCGTTGAACGTATAGGACCTGGTCACCTTACTGTAATCGCACATGGCGTAGTAAAAAGAGGTGAGAATAGGAACAAACAAAACCACCGTAAACAGGATCATGGCAGGCGCGACAAACAGAAAGATAGCCACTTTATTTCTCAATAACTTGTCCATACATACGCTCCCTTACTTAAAAATCAACGGGGCTGTCTTTTCAGGCAGCCCCGCGTGAGATACCAGTTACCTGGCAATAATCTTATCTGTAGCCGTTCTCAGCATACCAGTCTTCGACTGCCTGGAAAGCTTCTTCCGGTGTCTTCTCTCCCTGGAAGATGGCAACCATCTGGTTGTCAAAATAGGAACCTGCATCAGAGGATACAAGAGATTCATTGTAGAATCCGAATGTAGCGGATGCGTTGGAGAAAATATCCATAACGTCTGCCAGCTGTTTCGGAGCTACGGATGCATCATACTCAACCTTGGTTACAGGAATCTTGCCGCCGACTTCCGCGGTGTATTTCTGAGCTTCGTCATCGGTGAAATACTTCATCAGGGCAACGCAGGCTTCCGGATATTTGGTGGTGCTGCTCATTGCCAGAGAGTCAGATTTCGCAATGATTCTGTTGGGATCATTTCCGCCTTCGATTGCCGGGAACTGGAACACGCCGCACTTCTCTTCGAAGTCAGGAT
>CAMOXX010000060.1 GCA_946629475.1 uncultured Blautia sp.
CCATAAACGGATGGTTTTCATCCAGAGGTCCGAATGTAACATTCTTGACATCCGGCACATCATAGATGTTTTCCTTCGGAGCGCTGGTGTGCTCGCCTTTGGAAAGTCCGGTTGCGGAAAGGGTCAGGTTGCGGGCCACTGCGATCATCAGGCCGATGTTGAACTCAGCAACTGCCACGCGGTTTCTGCCCGGTGTATAGGAAAGCTGAAGGCCTGCTGCCGCGATCGCGTCATGATCCACCGTCGCCGGTGTTCCCTTGGCAACTCCCATGAACTTCATTCCGGAATCCGCCCAGGCTTTGATTGTATCTGCCCCGGCGTACTCATCGCCGAGAACAACCAGCTCATGACCCATGCACTCTTCGCGGGTCATATCTTCGGTAACATTTCCTTTTCCGTGCTTCAGCTCGCCGCAGATCGTGACATCACAGTGCTCACGGATAAACTCCATCTTTTTTTCGGGAATCGGTGTGCAAAGAGCCAGTGTTTTTTTCATTTTATCTTATCCTCCGTTATCAAACCGCCTGGTCTGCCTCGATCAGAGCTTTCATCCTGGCAACAGCCTCATCGGGCATCGGGGTGAACACGCCGGCAACCTTTGCGTACCATGCTGTCTGTGCCATCTCCTCGGTATAAACGGTAGCCGCCATGGCAGCCTTCATATCCTTGCCGCAGCAGAACATGCCGTGATTCTGAATCAGGACAGCGCGTCCCTTTTCGCCGAGGGCTTCCACAACCTTCTCCGCTACATCATTGCTGCCCGGCATGGTAAACGGAACAATGCCGACCGGAACGAACTCGCACTGGGGCGGTGTCACTGCCTTCAGCTCGCCGCTCATGGCTGCGATGGTAGCGAACATGCCATGGGTATGTACGGTTGCGCGGATATCCTTCCTGGCTCTCATGGCTGCTGTGTGCATCGGGATTTCGGATGACGGCTTGAAGGGACCTTCCAGCCATTTGCCGTTCAGGTCGCAGATGGCGATCTGATCCGCTGTCATGTGGCTGTATGAAATTCCGCTCGGTGTTACCGCAACAACATCATCTTCATCATCTCTCAGCGCGATGTTTCCGGATGTGCCGTGGATCAGTCCCATGTCAACCGCCTCAAGAATAGCCTCCAGCACGATTTTTCTGATCTTTTCATATTTCATAATAGGTACCCTCCTGTTTTATTTATTGATTGTATTGTACTCCTATTTTCCGGCTCACTCAAATAATGTTTTTCCGCTTATAAGCGGAAACGTATTGACCATTCTTTCCACGCTCTGTTATCATAAGGGAAGAGTGAATGGGTTCCGAACCGTTACGAAATATGCATGAACAGGGAGGCTCTTTTCTTATGGATACACTGGGTCTGTCACTTCGCCAGAAAAAAATCCTGCATCTTCTCCGCGGCATGAGCAGTTACATCACCGGAGCTGAGCTCGGAAAGCAGCTCGGGGTTTCTTCGCGAACCATAAGGAGCGATATTGCCGGCATCAATGACGCGCTTGCCCCCTATAATGCCCGGATCTGCTCCGAGCACAGCAAAGGCTACCTCTATCAGGCGGAGGATCCCGAGGCAATCCAGAGCATGAACAGGATCGACAATGCCTTTTTTACCAGAGATGAGCGCGTCCGCTATCTCGCCTTCCGGTTCTGTCTCGCCGATGATCCCCTCAATATTTATGATCTGGAGGATGAAATCTTCGTAAGCCACACGACTCTGGAGCATGATATCCGGCACCTTAAGATGAAATATGTGCTGTCCGGCCCCCGGATCCGCTTCATCCAGGAAAAAGACAGTCTCTCCTTCGAGAAGGATGAAAGAAAGAGAAGGGCTATTCTCAACCATCTTTTTCACGCCGACTGGGATTATCATGCCCGCAGCAACGCCTATTACAGCTACCATTTTCTGGACATGGAGCAGATGGACCGTATTCTCGATCTGATTCCTCCTGCCCTGCAGCGCCACGGCATCGTCATGGAGGATCCCGCCCTGGTTTCACTGAATCTAGCCGTGGCCATTATGATTCACCGAGCCGGGTCCGGGCATCCGATCCCTCCCTGTCCTGCCCGGATCGCTCCGGAAGAAGCAGTGCAGGAGGCATCCCGCGACCTTTTTTCTGTCCTTTTACAGGAATTCGGGGTGGAATTCTCCGAAGCCGAGCAGCGTGAGATTGAGCGCATGATCGATGAGACGCGCATGATGGATGTCTCGGATGTTCATATGGGCAACGTTCAAAGCTGTTTTCACGAGTCCGCAATCCGTCTGGCGACGGAGTATCTGGAGAAAATTCATACACTGTACGGAGTCGATTTTTCGCAGGATGAGGACTTTTACATCACCCTTCTCTCCTACATACAGTTTCTGCAGACCTCGGAGCGCATTTTCAATGATCAGGAAAACACCGAGATCCTGCGCGAAAACCTCCTTTTTGAATTTGAGATTGCCTGGGCGATCCAGGATCTCGCCGCCGTGCATCTGGGGTACTATTTCACGGAAACCGAAATTCTCTATCTGGCTCATGCCATCAGCGGAGCACTGGAATTTTTCTTTGAAACCCACCCGGAGTACAAGCTCCGCACGGTGATCTGCTGCCATCTGAACATGACCGCGGCCTGGGCTCTCAAAAGGAGAGTTCTCGGCGCATTCGACAAATACCTGAATATCGCTGCCCTGCTCCCGGTCAATTCGAAAAGCAGCTTCGACTTTAAAAATGTGGACCTGGTTCTGTCAACCGTGCGAAAAACCATAACAAAAAATCCCGGGACGGACACCATCCAGATCGGAACCCTCTTTCCGCCTGACGACTATCTGACTATCTCAGCCTACATCTACAATTACAGGCTGCGCCATCTCTGTCCTTCCGGCACCTTTTCGATGAAGGCGCTCCTCGAGGATGCGATCTGGATCGAAAACATGGAGGCGGATACCCGGTTCGATGTGATCGAAGCCATGGCGGAAACCCTGATATCCGCCGGGATCGTGCCGCCGGAATACGAAGCGGATCTTCTCCGCCGCGAAGCGATCTCGTCCTTCAGCATACGGCAGGATATTCTTTTTCTGCATTCTCTCGTACCGGCTTTACGGACGAAGCTGTGCGTCGCCGTCTTCAGCAGAAAGATGTCCTGGCAATCCAACAAGATCCGCGCTGTCTTTATGGGGGCCTTCACTCCGGAGGATACCGCGGTCATGCTGCGGCTGAACCAGATTCTGAACAGTTCTTCCCTCGACCCGGGCAACGGGAAGGGAATCCCCACAAGGGCGGATATTATGGCAGCGATGTGTAATCTGTGAAAAATCCCCGGCTCATGAGTCAGCGGGGACAGGTTCCTGTGACTCATGAACCTGTCCCCGTTGACTCTGTCTTCTTATTTTTTTATATTTCCAAATGCCTCGGGATCCGGCTCGAATGCCCCCGGGTTAAATGCCGCGTAGGGAGCCTTCAGCTCCTTCAGATTCTTGATGGTGCCGGAAGGCTGCGCCTGTGTCTTGATCTCGGTGGAGTGCTCCAGCTTGCCGATCCAGCGGAGTCTGGAACGATCCTGCTCTTCCTGAGTAAAGTGAACCTTGATCTTTCCGTCTTCCATGGTCAGGGTTCCGTGGCTTCCGCATACCACGCAGTCCACGGTTTTGTTGTCGTGGGATACCTGCAGGAGCCTGGTGTGGCATACCGGACATACGCCTTCTTCATCCCCGCGCCATTTCAGTCTTTCTTCCTCTGTTTCGGCATTGATCGAGGAGACAATGCTCTGTCCGACCTTTGTCATGCGGTCCATCATCTCGGGATATCCCAGAACCGACTCATGAGCCATGGCTCCGTAGTACTCTACGGTGTCCACAACGTCCATTCCCCACGGGAAGGTAAACTCGTACATCATCGGCAGGGTAAGGGCGATCCAGTTTTCGGTCATCGCGCCGCCCACCGAAATCAGGGCTGCAGAGCGTTTTTTGAAGGTACGGACATCCGGAAGCTTCTCCTCCGGCTTGCCGGCCGCTTTTCCTTCATCGTAGGCTGCCTGACGGAAGGTGATGTCATGGCTCGGTCCGATACGGTCGCAGATTGTCTTGAAGCGTCCGGTTACCGAAGTCTCGTAGGTCGGGCAGGCCAGGATCACGCCGTCCGCCTGCATCACGCACTCATCCAGAATATCAAAATCATCATGACGCACGCAGTATCCGCGTCCTCTGCCGGTCATCATCCCGATGACGCAGGAAATGCAGCCGTTGCAGTTGGTGATGTTCAGATCATCCGCGCGGAGGAAGGCTACCTCGCAGCCTTCCTTCTCGCATTCCATCAGCGCATGCTTGACCATAATGTCACAATTGCTCATTTTTCTCCCGAAGGAGATTCCAAGTACCTTCTTTGCCATACCATATTCCTCCATTTAAGAACCAGTCATCGAATAACCTGATCATTTTGTTCCTAAGTGATTCCATTGCCGGAATCAGATTACAGATTGTTCCGCACTTCGTGCTGCCGCAGCCGTATCATACGATCAGCAGTCTTCTTTCATTTACATGATGACCGAACTCGGGCATAAACACCATGCTCTCCTGGTCAGGATCCAGGTGATCCTGGATGACCGGCGGCATGTAGGAAGAGGTGAAGCAGAAGCCGTATTTCAGATCATGGTAGCCCTGGGCAAGTCCGCCCGGCTTTTTCACCTTCAAAACGGCTGGGCAGGTGACCGCCCAGTGTGTCTGGAAATCGGTCCTCATCTCCTCGTTTGTGAAGTCTTCGCCCTTGATGTTCCAAACGATATCATCCTTCTCGATCTTCTCGCCGTCCACAAACAGTGTGCCGGGACGAATCTGCGAAAGAAAGATGCCCCTGTAATAGGGAAGCCTGATTTTGAACTGGAAACCTGTGACATTTCCGTTTTCATCTGTAATATTCCTGAATCCTACAGACTGAATAACCTGTTTTTCCATATTATATTAACCCCCATTTCCGTGCGCTGTGCTCGCTCGACTCATATTTCCGTATTCTCAGTCACCAAGCAGATTTTTCAGCATGATATGCTGTTTTCTCAGTGTCTGTCCCACTTCGTAGCCCGCGTCATACTTGTCGGCGCCTTCATACTCGCTGAGCAGATATCCGTCATATCCGTTCTCCTGCATCACCTTGATGATCTCCGGATAGGGAATGGTAGTTTCTTTAAAGTCATCGCTCATATTGATGAATTTCGCATGGCAGCAGTAAACATAGGGAAGCAGCGGAATGATATCCTCCGGCTTGTTGGGAGTGTAGAGAGGATCTTTCCATTCGCCCTCCTTAAACTCTGTACGGAACACCGAAAAGTCAATGTTGAGTCCGAAATTCTTTGTTCCGGTCTCCTTGATAAAGTCTACAAAGTCCGTGACCAGTTTGCCTTTCAGATTGGAAGGAGTGTGAATCTCCGGGCACATTTTGATGCCGAGCTCCTCCGCCAGCGGAAGGGCTCCCCGGATGATCTCTCTCCAGTTCAGAACCGGCTCAAGCAGATCATTAATCACCGGCATTTTGGTCCTCATGACAGTAAAGCCGAGACGGTGCGCAAGACGGATATCTCTCTTCAGCATCTCGATGGACTCTTCCGTAGTGAGATCCCGGTCCCCAAGTACATGGGAATCGATCCAGTTTCCGTACTCTACCGGAACGATCTCATATTTGTCACAAAGCCTGAACCACTTGTCCACCCACTCGTCTGTCGGATAGGGATAATTCTCAATATGGGTATTGGCAAGGATTTCGATGCCATGTGCCCCCATATCCTTCAGGTCCTCAAAGCAGTCCTCGAGGGTTTTCTCAAATCCGAACTCTGCCGAATAGCTGTAAAGGGCGACGCCCCTTTTCGGTCCTTTCCGGTCATAATGATACATAACATTTCCTCCTTCATCCTTATTAAAAGCATCACCCCACGACGGATAAAGTCTGGGGTGATGCAGATTGTACTATGATGATTATGCCGCGATCGTCAGTATTTATATCTTACTCGAAGTCTTCTGCAGTAATGCTGGTAACTGTTCCGGTCTCAAGATACTCGGCTGCAGTATCAGCTGTAACAAACACGGTACCTGCCTTCTGGACAAATCCCTTTTCGATGCTTCCGTCGAGAGTTCCCTCGCACATCTGAAGCAGTTCGTTCGCTGTGTCTTCCACACCGCCGGTGATAACCATGCCGCGGAACGGAGAAGCTCCGTCTGCTGAGCTCTGGATGATCTCGCCGATTGTCGGGTCGCCGTTGATGGCAAAAATGCCCATTCCGTCATACTCGGTAACAGGAGAGCTGATTGCGGTAAAGTAGTTGTTGATGCCGAGGCCAAGTCCGCTGTGAGCGGTCAGGAACACCTTGATATCCGGGTTGCTCATGTAGAGGTTCTCAGCCTTCTCAAGGCCAACCTGCATGGTCTCATCGGAGCACTCAACCTCTGTTTCAAACTTGGCTTTGCTGGAGAACTCTTCGATCTTCAGAAGCTCATCAGCCTGGATAACACCTGTCTCTGCTGTACGGCAGCTGAACACTGCAACCGGAACGGAATGATCCTCTGCATCAGCATAGGTCTCGTCAATCCACTTGGCAGCCATCTTTGCAAGGCTGTCAGCCAGATCCGCGTCATCAGATACCATAAGAACATCATAGTCACTGGTCGGGGCTACAAAGGATACAAACTTGATTCCTTTACTCATCGCAGATTCCACAACAGAATCCATCGCTTCGGGAGCTACTGACCAGCATACAAGAACGTCAACATCCATCGCGATATAGTTTTCGCAGGCCTCGATCTGGGTTGTCGGATCAAACTGGCCGTCAGCATACGAAGCTTCCCAGCCTGCCTCTTCAAATACCTCCACATAGGTATCCGCAAGCTGCTGGAAGAAATCACCGCCAAGGCCGAAGGTAACAAAACCGACGCTCTTTTTTTCGTCCTCGGCATGTGCTGTGACGGCTGCACCTGTCATCAGGGAAGCGGAGAGAGCTGCTGCAAGGATTAAGGACGTTGCTTTTTTCATTCGTTTTTCCTCCTTTGAAATGAAAATGTGTACCCGTTCAGCATCCCATAAACAAGAACGGTTTTACGAATGACCGGATTCTGAACAGTTACAAAAACGTTTTTATATTGTCAGCACCCGCCGTCCGCGGGCGCTGAAAATATTCTCTAAGTAAAAATTACATGCCTTTCGCGTTTTTATTCGTGATGTAAAGAGATGCCAGCATGATCAGGCCCTTCGCGATATACTGCGGATATGCGCCGAGGTTGATCAGCTGCATGCCGTTGGCCAGAACGCCGAGGGCAAAAACAGCTACGATGACTTTCCACAGAGTTCCTTCGCCGCCCTTCAGAGCTACGCCGGAGAGGACGCATGCGGTGATGCCGGTAAACTCGATTCCGACACCGGTGCCGGAGTCAGCAGATCCGGAACGGGAGGTCAGAAGGATCGCGGCGATGCCGACCAGGATTCCTGCCACTGTGAAGGACAGGACCTTGATCTTTCCAACATTCAAACCTGCAAGACGGGCTGCCTCGGGATTGTCGCCGGCTGCGTAAACCTTACGTCCTACAGCTGTCTTTCCCATCACGAAGCCTGCTGCTATAATAATCACCACCATGATGACAACGTTGATCGGAAGCCATCCGAAGATTCTTCCCTGGCCGACCATCATGAAGGACCTCGGCAGGTTGTGGTATGTCTTGGATCCGCTGATCAGGAAGGAGATTCCCTGGAAGATCGCCATCGTACCCAGAGTTACGATCATCGTGTTGCTCTTCAGCTTCAGGGCCATGAACCCGTTGAAGGTTCCAAGCAGTGAACAGAGCACAATTCCGCAGATTACGGAGACTACAACAGGAACATTATGTACGGACATCATTTTCGCGACCAGAACAGCGGCCACAGACATCTGGTAACCGATGGAAAGGTCACACCCGCCGCTGATCATGATAATCATGACTGCGGTTGCTACAATCGCAACGTGGACATTCTGAACCAGAATATTCGTGATGTTCAGCGGTGTCAGGAAATTCTTGGACATGATGCTGAAAACGATGACCAGCAGTACCAGCAAAATCGGCATGGACAGATCCGCAAAAAGATCTCCTGCGCTTTTCTTTTTCTTCTCAACCATTCTATATATCCTCCTATACTTCGATAACCTGTATTACATTCCGGAAGCGAGCGCGAGAACCTTCTCCTGGGAGAATTCTTCTCTTTTCAGTTCGCCGGTCTGTTCCCCTTCGTGAAGCACGATGATCCGCTCGGACATACCCAGGAGCTCTTCCATATCGGAGGAGACCATCAGGATCGACTTGCCCTGCTCCGCCAGTTCGTTCATCAGCAGATAAATCTCATGGCGGGCACCGATATCGATACCTCTTGTCGGTTCGTCAAAGATCAGGATATCGGGATCTGCCGCAAGAGCCTTTGCGATAACCACCTTCTGCTGATTACCGCCGGAAAGCCCGCTTGCCACCTGATCCAGGAAAGGTGTTTTGATTTTGAGCCGGGTTTTGTAGTCCGCCGCCAGCTGATCCTCAGCCTTCCGGTCAACCACGCCGCCCTTTGCAAGATGATCTATCGTTGAGATCGAAATATTCCAGTAAATCGGCTTGTCGATAAAGCATCCCTGGAATTTCCGGTCCTCAGGAATCAGGGCAACGCCGGCGTCCATGCCGTCCTTGGGAGAATTGAGCTTTTTCTCCTGCCCTTTAAAGAGGATCTGCCCGCTCTCTTTTCTGGCTGCGCCGAAAATGAGATGCATCAGCTCGGTACGTCCCGCACCGACCAGACCCGCAAATCCGAGGATCTCGCCCTTGTGGAGTTCAAAATTGATATTCCTCACACCGTTGCCGGTCACATTCTTTACCGTGAGAACGACTTCGCTGCCCGCAGGTTTCTTCTCGGGATATGTATTGGTGAGCTCACGGCCGACCATAAAGTTGATCAGCTCCTGCTTGCTGGTGTCCGCGATGTTCTTTGTCGTCACATACTGGCCATCGCGGAGAATCGACACGCGGTCACAGATGCGGAAAAGCTCGTCCAGACGATGGGAGATATATATCACGGTTACCTGGTTTGCTTTCAGCTTGTCGACCAGTTTGAACAGGCTCTCCTGCTCGCTGACAGTGATGGCCGCCGTCGGCTCATCCATAATGATGACCTTCGCGTTCCGGACCATAGCTTTTGTCAGCTCCACGATCTGCCGGTTCGCGATCGAGAGATTGCGGATAAGCTCAGCGGGGGACACATGGCAGTCAAACTCAGCCAGGAGCTCCGCCGCCTTTTTCTGGCGCGACTTATCATTCAGCACGATACCCTGATCGTCCTTAACGCCCATGAAAATATTGTCCGCCACGCTCATGGCCTCAAACTGAATCAGTTCCTGATAGACCACAGCGATTCCCATTTCGATTGCTTTGGACGGCTCCATGTACGGATATGTCTGTCCTTCAAACTCGATACTGCCGGATGTCGGTCGGATCGCTCCCGAAATCGATTTTATAAATGTGGATTTGCCGGCGCCGTTCTCTCCCACCAGAGCATGTACCTCTCCCTTTTCAAAAGAGATGGATACATTGTCAAGCGCTTTGACTCCGGGATATTCCTTTGAAATATTCTTCAGGGATAAAATTGCCGTAAGATCACCTCCATCTTTCCTTCACCTTTATTTTCATTTCATGAAAATAATATCATTCTATTTTAGAATTATCTTTTTCACAGTTGGTTTTTTGAGTGTTTTTATTGCAAATAAAAATGGTTTATATATTTATATGCAACAGAATCATGGGTTTTGTTGCATATCTACTTTCGCTTAAAGATATGGATGAGCTGGAACTCCTGTTCATCCAGGCTGATCGTTGATTTAAGCTTTCCATCCTTTACCTTTTCCCTGCTCAGGCTGAGATGCGGAACGCAGATTTCCCGCAGATATTTAATGTCATCCCGGAAAAGCTGTTCTTCGCAGCCAAAGCGCAGCCACTCGTCCAGAATGCTCCCGTAATGCCGGCTTACCGACCGGGTTTTGATCATATATTCCACTCCGTCCTCCAGGCCGCCGATCTCCAGGCTCCACGAGACCGGTCCATGACTCACAACCACCGCATCAATATTATCTGTGGTCAGTTCTTCCTCCTCCTTCAGATAATAACCGATATTGAATGACACCCGGTTTGAACAGACAATGCGGAAGCTCTCACGGTTCTTCATGGTGACAATCATCTCCGGGCTTCGGTAGAGAAGCTTTCCGGTAAGCTCTCCCAGAAACTGCAGCGCATAGTAGGAAGGCTTTCGGATACTGTCCCGGGTAAGAAGCCCGCCCCCGCCGCTCAGGATCGTGTGTGTATCATAATAGTTGCTGACCCAGTCGCTCGCCACCCAGATGCTGCAGAGTGACGCGTACTGCATGACTTCGCCCGCTTTGCTGCAGAAATAGGTTCCCCGCATGCAGCTGTCATTCAGGATATTCCGGTTGGATATGGAAATATTCCAGTCACACACATAGAGGGGAATGTCCCTCCCTGCCACCTGCCGGATCATCTGTTTCATCTGGCGCATCTGACGCGTCTCATATTCCTGATCCGGGTTGCGTGCAAGTATTCTCCCGCTCTCCGCCGGCTGATAGGGAAGGATCACCACCGAGATAAAATCCGGGATGCAGCATTCCTGTACACACTTTTTCAGGAAGCTCTCCGTTTCCCGGCCCGGACTGTTGGGAATTCCCACCGGCCCTCCCACTTTCGCTTCGGGCGCCAGGAATTTCACTGTGCGGTACGCGTACTGAAACACATGAAAATAATCATAATCCGGATCGATGTAGTACTTTCCGTTACCGCTGAATGTCGGGTCCTGGCAGAAATCGAAAATCCATCTTCCAACCTCCTCCCGGCCATAGCGCTGGACCAGATGTCCGATAAAATCAGCGAACAGATCCTCCCAGATCTCTCTGCTGCTGAACTCAATTCCTACATCCTCCGACAAAATGACATTGTCCTTCGATCCGATAATCGTATCCGGCCGGCTGCCGAAATCAAAATAGACAGCCAGATTGTTCTCTGCAATCACATCGAGGACCGTATCCACCAGGCTGTAATTGTAGCTGCCCATGGTAATTCCGTCAGTTATGCGCAGATCCTTTGAAAAGACCGACCAGATTTTCACATGGCTCATGTGCAGGTCCTTCACCATGCTCAGCATGTGATACTGTACATTTGCCCGCGTCAGTGATGAGAGGGATCCCATATTCAGGACGGTATTCCAGGGATTGTCAAAAGCCTGGCCTTCCGTTACCGATACCTCAATATCCGCTTCCGGAACCGCAAGTGTAATCTGCGGACGGATCTCCTCCAGCCGGACCGCAAGAATCTGCCGAAGCTTCCGGGCTTCGTTTTCCTTCTCCGCCTGGCTGTCGGCCTGTTTTTTCCTGTACTCCTGAGGGGTCATCCCATAAGCCTCGTGGAAAAGCTTAGAGAAAACCGACGCACTGGAAAAACCGCAGTCCATCGCGATCCTGGTAATGTTCCTCCCTGTATCGGTGAGCTCCGTCACAGCATGCGCGAGCCTGACCCTGTTCAGGTAATCCGCAAAATAGTACCCTGTCTGCTTTTTAAAAAATCTGGACAGGGAGGAGGTCGATGTATACATGGACTCCGCCAGCTCCCTCAGACTCATGGAATCCCTGAAATGCACATTTATATAGGAAAGAATTCTTGTCAGCTTTTCCACATCCGACATTCTGGATGTGCTGTTCTCCGAACGGTGGCTTCCCCAGCTGGTACAGTGCATGAACAGGATGTCCAGAAGCTCATACAGAAGACTCATCTTGCGGCAGCGGATCCTGTCATCCCCAAGCACCTCAAAATATACCAGCTCGCGAAAAATTTCCCGGATGTCTTCATACGGCCTTCCGGGAATCTCCAGAGAATTCAGGGACATGGCCGCTGCGGTAGCGGAAGTCATGCGCGAAATCAGATCATAATTAATCAGGACTGTGCAGAGAATTCCGTCCCTCCCGGTCTTCAGCCTGTAAGGCTCCATCCCATTGACAAGAATCAGATCCTCCAGCCCCATCTCGTACTTCTTGTTCCGTACGGTAAGAACTGCATTCCCGGATACTACATAAAAGATCTGAAGCGGGAGTTCAAACTGCTCCTCCCCGCTGCTGTTCTGCTGTATTCTCACCTGGAACCCATCTGTCGCCGGCATAATCGTCCTCCTTACAAAACCGCAGCTGTTCAGACATCATACCTGTTTTAAAGGTCCGGCCTGTCGAATCTATATCAGACTGCGCGCCGGCTTTTGCCGGTATCTGTTCTGAATAATTATCTGTTTTCTACTTTAATGCATTTCAGAAAATTGGTCAACCTGCAAAAATAAATTCATACCATTTATCATTCTTTTGTTGAAATATTCTCGAATCATGGTATAATCAGAATGTTAGAGCACACAAAAAGCTCAAATCCATATTTAAGGAGGGGATCCGAAAATGAATGGAGCAAGCGCTTCCGTACACAAGGAAAAGGCTACGCCCAAATTGATGATCGGTTACGGTCTGGGTGAAGTCGGCTGCC
>CAMOXX010000061.1 GCA_946629475.1 uncultured Blautia sp.
ATGCCACCAGAATGAAGATGAACAGCTCATCCATATGCAGCGTCCAGATATAAAGGATATAGTCGCGCCCGAAAGATAAGCCGGGCGCGATAATCAGCTGAACGATCAGAAGGGCCAGCAGAAAAAGAAGGGAAACCTGATTGATGGAAACCCGGATGGCTTCCTGCCGTCGTGCCGCATGGATGATAAAATGACTGACGCAGACAAAGGACTGGATAAACAGGATCATGCGTTCCCCCGCCAGAAAGATAAACCCTTGCAGGCCCATTGTGATATAGGTTTCTGAATCCTGACTGGCCAGCTTTCCCAGAGCATATTGTGACTGGGCGCAAAGCATACAGAACAGCAACCCCACCGTAGCAGCCTGCATCAAAAACAGCTTATGGGTTTTCAGCGAATAAAACAGGGTGCCGACAAGCACGAGCCGCATCAGCAGGTCATATAAGCCGGCAGGGTCGATGCCTCCGGAGTGTGTACCGAAATAATAATTCACCGGCAGGATCAGGATACTCGCCGATGCTGCAATCAGAGCTGTGTTTTCGTCCAGGAAGAATCGTTTATATCTGTTGCTCCAGGAGATTCCCTTTCTTTTCATTATACACATCGCCTCTTCTCTTCCCAGCCTCCGCTTTGGCAACAGAGCGCAAGCCTGTACAAAAAATCTCGATTTGTACCTGTGCAATAATATAGCATAGAACTTGCCCGACTTCAACATTTAATGATGGCAACTGGTAACTGTTCATTGCCTTCATAACTACGAATGTTAGACTGAAAGAGGGTCAGCTCCCGGTGTCACATCAGACATCCGGGAGCTGACCCTCCTTGCTGCTTTCAGCATATCATGTACTCAGACGGCTCAGCACTTTCAACTGCGATGGGAACCGCTTTTTTCATAAATCAGAATTCAAAACTCTTCTCCGGATCAGGCTTCCGTATTCTCCGGGAGTGATCTTTTTGGTATGATCACTGCGGCAATCAGGTAAGCCAGAATTCCCGAACCTCCAAGGATTGAAACTGCGGCAAACCCGAGTCTCACCAATGTGGCATCAATTTCAAAGTACTCTGCGATTCCTCCGCAGACACCTGCGATCATCTTGTTTGTTTCACTTCTGTACAGTTCCTTCATTTTCTCTCTCCTCCATGTATTTTGAAGCTCTTTTGCTTTTGTTTATGAAAAGAGTATATACCGGCAAGATAAAAGAAAAAGGTAAAACAGATTAAAAAAAGATTAAAACAACTGCTTTCGCAGCAGTCCCAGTCAGTCTACATTTTTGGTTGCGATCATGTCCCCCCCTGTTCCTGCCACATCATGGAACAGGACATCTCCGATCCGCACCGGGCAGGGTACGGAAACACCCCGCAGATCGCGGATCACTTCCATGATTTTTCCCTTCGGAATGTCCGAAGCAGTCTTCAAAGGAACCATGCGCTCCCCGTTTTTACTGCCGTACACACGCACGGAGCTGGTCACGATCCGGGTCGGGGCTGTAACCTCCTTGCGCGCATATTTGTCGCCTCTGGGGCAGGTATTTCCCGTGACAAGAAGAATCTCGTCATTCTCGTCCATCATCACTTCGATCTGGCAGCCGAGAGGACAGCCGATACATGTCAGATTTACCGTCTTCATCAATTATCCTCCTCTATCCTGATCTCTGCGGATGTAAAATCCGAATGCTCATCAAGAAGCTTTCTCGTCAGCACCAGTTCTTCCATCTCGCCGGGTGCCATGACTCTTCTCTTTTTGGAAAGCGCCTTTTTGCCGTCAAGATACAGAACCACGCGCCGGTTAGTCATGACATCTCCGACACGGAAGCGGATCTTCAGCCAGTGCTTAACCTTTGCCGGATCGACAGAGGCCGGAACCGTATAGCGAACCCCGCCTGAAAATGTTACAGGCACGCTGTTTCCGGTTTCATCCGCTGCCCATTTTCCTTCACCGCAGGCGGCAATGTAATCCGCGGCGCAGCTTCCCGCAAGTCCTGCCTCCTCGCTCACGTAATCGACCAGATCATGCACATGCAGCACGTTTCCTGCAGCAAATACACCGGGAACCGATGTCTCAAGCGACTCGTTGACCACAGGCCCGTTTGTGATCCGGCTGATCTCGGCTCCAAGGCCGATCGTCAGCTCGTTTTCGGGAAGAAGGCCGACCGAAAGAAGGAGTGTATCGCAGTCGTAGTGCTCCTCCGTTCCCGGGATGGGCTTCCTGTCGGGACCGACCTCCGCGATTACTACGCCTTCCACACGCTCTTTTCCTTCAATCCTGACGACCGTGTGGGACAGCTTCAGCGGAATGCCAAAGTCATCCAGACACTGCACAATGTTTCGTTTGAGGCCTCCAGAATAGGGCATCAGCTCCGCGCATACCAGAACCTTTGCGCCTTCCAGCGTCATCCGCCTCGCCATGATCAGGCCGATATCACCGGACCCCAATATCACCACGCGTCTTCCGGGGAGATATCCTTCAATATTTACCAGGCGCTGCGCGGTTCCTGCCGAGAAAATACCGGCCGGCCGGAATCCGGGAATATTCAGCGCCCCGCGGCTCCGCTCCCTGCAGCCCATCGCCAGGATAAGCGCCTTTGATTTCATCAGAAGCAGGCCGTCCTGTTCGTTGACCGCCATGACTTCCTTCGAACCGTCCTCTCCCTGTCCGATGGACATGACCATCGTGTCAAGCTTATATTCGATTCCACGCTCGATCACCTTATCGACAAACCTCTGCGCATATTCCGGGCCGGTCAGCTCCTCCTGGAATGTATGCAGGCCAAAACCGTTGTGGATGCACTGATTGAGAATGCCGCCGAGCCTTGTATCACGTTCCAGTATCAGAATGCTGCGCTCCCCCTGATCGTAGGCGCTTACAGCGGCAGCAAGCCCGGCCGGTCCTCCGCCGATGATAATCAGATTATATTCTATCCGTTCCATGGCTCCTCCTTACACTCTGTCCTTGACCAGACCGACAATCACTTCGGAATGTCCGCCGGTCTTGGTAATATCAGCTACATCCACGCCCCACTCTTCCGCCAGAATATCCATGATTCTGGGCGAGCAGAAGCCGGCCTGGCATCTTCCCATGCCCGCGCGGACGCGGCGCTTGATGCCGTCAAGGCTCTTTGCCCCGAGGGGACGCCGGATCGCATCGAGAATCTCACCCTCGCTCACCTGCTCGCAGCGGCAGACAATACGCCCGTACTCCGGCTTTTCGCGAATCAGATCAGCAAGGCCCTCAAGGCTCAGGGCTTTCGGATCGATGAAGCCTTTTCTCGTTCCATTAAAATCAGGGTTTTTATCAAGGCCCAGCTTTTCGGCCACCTCTTTTGCAATTTCCTGACCAATGGCCGGAGCAGCGGTGAGCCCCGGGGACTCGATTCCGGCACAGTCGAAGAAGCCGGGAGCATCCGACACTTCGCCCAGGATAAAATCATGCTTCGCCTCATGCGCGCGGAGCCCGGCAAAGCTCGTGATCACCTCGCGGAGCGGCAGGTCGTCAAATGCAAGGCCGGCCTTTGCCATCAGGTCATCAAAGCCCTCCGAGGTCGTATCCACGCCTTCCTTGTCATCAATATCCTCTGCGGTCGGGCCGACGATCGTATTTCCATGCACAGTCGGGCTTACCAGCACCCCTTTTCCGAATTTTCCCGGAACCTGGAACACCGTGTGCTGCACGTATCCGCCGGTCCGGCGGTCCAGAAGCAGGTAGTCACCTTTTCGCGGAATTATGTGGATTTTGTTCTCAGATACCATATTGTGGAGAATATCCGAGTACAGTCCCGCTGCATTTACAACAGTCCTGGTGCGCACGGCTCCGTTTGCCGTCTGAACCACCCAGCAGGGGGAACCGTCCTCGTCCTCAGCAGGCGTTAACGCTTTTACTTCCTCGTTAAAGCGGAATTCCACCCCGTTGGTGCTTGCGTTTTCCGCGAATGCGATGGTTGCGCCAAAGGGACAGATAATCCCGGCGGTCGGTGCATAGAGGGCTGCAACCGGAACATGGCCGACGCTCGGCTCCAGTTCCTTCAGGCGCTCTCTTCCGACGATCTCCAGCCCGGTCACACCGTTTTTGATTCCGTTCTCCTTCAGCGCCTCCAGCTTCGGAATATCCTCCTCACTCAGCGCCAGAACAAGAGAGCCGTTGTTTTTATAGGCAAAGTCCAGTTCCTTCGAAAGCTCCGGATACATCCGGTTTCCGAGAATATTGTATTTTGCCATCAGGGAGCCATGCGCCGCGTCAAATCCCGCATGGACAATAGCCGAATTGGCTTTGGACGTTCCGGTACAGACATCCTCCGCGCGCTCCATCACACAAAAGGAGCCGGTGTAGGCCGATAGGAAGCGGGCTACGGCACAGCCGGTTACTCCCGCGCCAATGATCACTGCATCATACATGAATCTTCCTCCTGTTTCCCCTTAATCATCAAAGAGTGGTGTTGAAAAATAGCGCTCCGCTGTGTCCGGCAGAACCGTCACTACGGTTTTCCCTTTTCCGAGAATTTTCGCCATGCGTACCGCAGCCGCCACATTCGTCCCGCTGCTGATTCCGCACATGATGCCTTCCTTCCTGGCCAGATCCCTGGATGTCTCAAGCGCCTCCTCATCCTTGATGATGCAGACGTCGTCATAGATGGACTGGTTGAGGATGACCGGAATCACACCGTCGCCGATCCCCATCTGTACATGGGTTCCGATGGAGCCGCCGCTCAGAATAGCGGCGTTCTCCGGTTCCACCGCCCAGATTGTCATATCCGGGTTCTGCTCTTTTAAAATTTCACCGATGCCGGTGATGGTTCCACCGGTTCCGATTCCGGAGCAGAATCCGTGGATCGGACCGTTTACCTGGGACAGGATCTCATGAGCCGTGTCGCGGCGCTGAACCTCCGGATTGGCGGGATTTTCAAACTGCTGGGGAACATAGACCTTCGGATCGCTCTCCTGCATCGCGAGGGCTTTTTCCAGACATTCCTCAATACATTTGCCGATATTGCCCGCATCATGCACCAGCATGACCTCCGCACCGTAATGGCGGACCAGCTTTCTCCGCTCCTCACTGACCGAATCGGGCATAATAATAATCACTCTGTATCCGAGAACCGCACCGACAAGCGCAAGTCCGATCCCCTGATTTCCGCTTGTAGGCTCCACGATCACCGAATCGGGAGCAATCAGCCCTTTCTGCTCGGCATCGCGGATCATGTTGTAAGCTGTCCTCGTCTTGATGGAGCCCCCAACATTCAGGCCTTCAAACTTCACAAGAATCTCTGCATCATCAGGACCGGTCATATGGTGAAGCCGGATGATCGGTGTGTTTCCCATTGCTTCCAGTATTGTGTCACAAACCATTTTTAACGCCTTTCTGATTGAAATATTTCCGGATCATCATCACTGGAGTACAGCTCCATGCATGGCAGTAGCTGTTGATCACTTTTCCGCCGTAAGGAGAAGCATCGGGATTATCGGGATCCCATGCTTCCCAGAAGGTGTCCGCCCCTCTCTCCAGCATGCTGCCCCAGTATTCTTTCATGTGCTTTTCCGCCTTATCCATAAGCCCTGTGCGGCAGAGCGCCATGACATAATAGTGGTGCATGTAGGGAGTCGCCATTTTGTAGGGAGTCATGAATTCAGAATCCCGCTCCATCAGGCGGCGGGCTTTTTCCGGCTCCAGGACATCAGCCAGAACCATCCAGACCTGCGCAGCGATTGCTGACTGCCCGTTCGAAACAAAGCACTCCCTCTCATCGTCCCAGAATTCCGCAATGGCCGCGTCGCGCAGAAGTTCGAGCTTCTGAAGAAGCCAGTTTGCCTGCGACCAGTCATTTTTCCGGCGGGCAAGGCGGCGGGCATACCGCAGCGCGCAGATCAGGACTGCCTGGGCGCACGCTGTCTTGTCCATCGATTCGCACCAGTCGATAAAAGTGCTCTCGGCAGCCTCGCGGTTTACCACATGATTTTCACCGCACATCCGGAGGCTGGTCTCAATCTGCTGCATCGCGATGTCGTAAAGATCATTCAGTGTCTCGATATCATTGGTCTCCTGAAGATACTCCTCCAGGGCAATAACAAAGAAAAGCGCATAGTCAAACATCCAGGTATCATCCGCGGCAACCGTGGGCCTGGTGAACAGGCAGGCACTGATTCTTCCGTCCGGGAAACGGCTCCCGGCAAACAGATACAGGCAGCGCTTTACCAGATCCATGTTGCGGAATGTGGAATAATTAGCGAGCGCCTGGAGCCTCAGATCGCCCATCCAGAGCCTCTGGTCACGCTTCGGCCCATCCTCGAACACATCCTGCATGCAGTTGGCCAAGGTACGGAGCCCGGCCTTGAAAATACGGTCGTTCAGCTCATCTCCGGTCGGTTCAAACCGAAATTTCCGTATATTCGCGGATGTCTCCGTCAGGCATTCTGCGTGCTTTACAATCAGCTTGTACTTGGGCGATGTATCCATCATCGTGATCTTCAGGTAGCGGAACGCGTATCTGCGCGGGAGCGTGATGCTCGCGGGCAGTACATCCACATGGACATATTCCTCCTGAATCCAGCTGTGTGAGATCCACCCGTCATACTCTTCGGAGTTTTCGCTCAGTTCGTCCAGAACCTCCGAAAACTTGAGCTTCAGAAAGGCCGGCGCGTCCGGGTGGCTGCCTGTGTAGGACAGCTCCAGTGTCAGATACCCGACCTGATGACTGCCGAAGTCCAGGCACAGGTTCTGGCCTTTCCCCATCGCCAGATGGGGAACCTTGTGGAGAACGATGTCCTCCTTCTCGTGGCTGTACCTTTCTTTTAACTGAAATCCGCCCACCGGCTCTACGACCTCGTGGTGCAGCGAAGGCTTCAGCTCCTCCGCACGGTATAGAAGCCGGGCATCGTTCAGTGGATGAAAATCTTCAATTATACTGATAAGTGCCATTTTTCCCTCCCCGATTCAGCTGCTGTTTTTCAGCTGCCTGCCTGTATCACACTGGCTGCAGCTTCCATTACTTCGTCTTTTCCCTCCACAATCCAGGCGTCGCCTCCGCAGACCAGGTTCCCGCTTTCAAAACGCACACCGTACGTTTTGTCCGGATACTCAAATATTAAAAGAACGTCGCTGTCGGTTGTGCGCCATTCTGAAACGGAATCCAGCCTGACATTTTCAAGGGCTTTCAGACATGCTTCAATCAGAGCAGGATCCACAGTCTCATATTCCGAGGAAGCTTCGAACTGTTTCACTACTTTCAGCCTCCACACAGATTCTGCATCCTGGCTGATTCCATAAAACGGATATGAAATTGATACCTCAGTCCCGAAGATATCGTCCGTCCCTTTTCCGTCCTTGTCCACCGTGTACCACGCGCTTGTGGCAGTATGGCTGTCATTTTCGTCCAGTGTGATGATATCATAGAGATGAATCTGGTACATTCCTTCATCCGTAATCTCGCAGTCGGCATACTCGGGCAGGTAGTCATTATGCATCATATAATACACCTTTGCCATATCGCCCAGCTGTTCCGTTATTCCGACAGTCTTACGGGGGCCTTCAGGCTGTGAGAGATGCTGCCCCACGATATCCGCCGGAACACCGTAATCCCTGGACGATTCTTCGTTTTCCTGAGCAGACACGGACAGGGAAAACGGCATGCAGCATACCGCCGCTGCCGCCAGCACGGAAACAAGCCGGCTGAACAGTCTTTTTTTCATAAAAACCTCCTTACAAAACCTTTTCCATCCCGGTTTTCTGAATGCCCATCCCCATCGCCTCATAAAACCGGCGGGCGCCGGGATTGCATTCCCACACATTGAGAGTTACGTTGTAGCAGCCGATGGAAACTGCGTAGTCTTCGACATATCTGTACAGGGTCTGTCCGACATGTCTTCCTCTCTCGTCCTCATCCACACAGATATCGTCGATATAGAGTGTACGCCTGTCTGTCATCAGCCTGTCCCCATTGTATTCCTCCAGGATGCAGAAGGCATGGCCAAGCACTTTTTCGGTTTCCGCCTTCCCGGATGTACTGTCATCGTTTTCAACGCACACAAAGACAGGGGTTCTGTCATCGGAAATGATTTTTGCAAGCTCCTCCGCCGAATACTTTGTCGCGGGACCCTTAAACAAGTCCGGCCTTCCGGCATGGTGTACCATATCCACCTGTACCAGAAGATCAAGTATCGCTTTTATGTCCTGCACGCCGGCTCTTCTGACAAACATGATCGTGTGAAACCTCCTTTTCCGGCAGTTAACCCGCTTACGGATTGCTGCGCACTTCATCCTCATGTCGGGCACGCCCCAAATCCTTGAACACGCCTGCAGGCAAGCCTGTGTTGGTTCAAGGATTTTCAACTCATCTACCATTATATATAAAAGAATGAAAACAGGCAACTCCCGAGTCATCTGTTTTCTGATGTTGAACATCGAACAAAGCCTATGATATACTATATCTGCCTGGAGAATACAGGCCGGATATGGTTCTGCACAGATTGCGGAACAATTCACCGATGCCACATATACAGGGAGATTTCAGAATATGACTGATGTTCAGAAAAACGGCAGTGCTTACCTAACTTTTATTTCTGAAAAGATTACGCAGAAGATCGGGGAGCTGGATGCGTCCATTCTTGAAAGCGAGCAGGATATCAAACGCATGCACAGCTACTACTGGGAAAACTATACCGAAATGGACGAATATGGTTATGAGAACTATGATAACCAGCAGGCTCTGTTTCGGGAGATGCAGTCCTCCGACGACAACGCCCGTCTGCGCCGGAGGCTGGTTCGTATGCTGGACAATCCGTTCTTCGGAAGAGTTGATTTTTGCTATGAAGGAGACGAGGAACCCGAAATCTTTTACATCGGGATCGGCAATTTTGCGGAAAGCGCAGGGCACATTCCCCTCATTTACGACTGGAGGGCGCCGATTGCCAGCCTCTTCTATGATTACGAAAAAGGACCGGCTTCCTATGAGGCACCTGCCGGAGTGCTGAGCGGTGAGATCACTTCGCGCCGTCAGTACAAAATCCGGGGCGGGCGCATCATCTATGAGCTGGAGAGTGATATAAAAATTGATGATGATGTTCTGATGCAGGAGCTGGGCGGCGCCGGGGAGAATAAACTGAAGAACATCATCCGGACTATTCAGAAGGAACAGAATGCGATTATCCGGAACACGACGGACCGGATCATGGTTATTCAGGGGGCCGCCGGGAGCGGAAAAACATCCATCGCCCTGCACCGGATCGCGTATCTTCTGTACCACGACCGCGGGAGCCTCAAATCCTCCAACGTCCTGATTCTTTCGCCCAACGGCATTTTTTCGGACTATATCTCTCAGATTCTTCCGGAGCTTGGCGAGGAGAATATCCGCGAGATGACGTTTGATCTGTATGCCTACCGCCAGCTGAAGGACATTGTGTACGACTGTGAGGACCGGTATGACCTTCTGGAGCACAGCCTTTCCTCCGATTCCCACGAAGATACCCTCTATGAATACAAGCAGTCCAGAGAGTTTGTCGATCTGCTGGAATCCTTTATCCTCACACTTGAGGATGAACTGATGAATTTCCACGATGTCGTCTACCGCGGCACCGTGATCACGGAATCGGAGATCATTGATCTTTTCTACAATAAATTTACGGATGTACCGCTTTTGTCAAGGATGCAGGAGGTCGCAGAATACTATATCGATCAGATTGAAACACTGCGGCAGAAGGATCTTGAGCCGGAAGAAAAGGATCTGCTGGCTCAGGAATTTCTCTCCATGTACGAAGCCCGGGATTATTATGACATCTATAACCGGTTCCTGTCCTTTGCAGGCCTCGAATGCCTGCCGGATCTGCCGCAGGAAAAGCGGATATTGCAGTACGAGGATGTCTATCCCATGCTGTATATGAAAAACCGGCTGGAGCTTCGGAGGCCGGATCCTACCGTAAAACACCTGATCATCGATGAGATGCAGGATTATACATGGCTTCAGTATGCGGTCCTCTCGCAGATGTTCCGCTGCCGCATGACCATCCTCGGTGACCGTGCCCAGACGCTCGATGACCATCCCAATGATGTGCTGAAGTTTCTTCCGGGCATTTACGGAAAAAATATACGGATGATTTCCATTAATAAATGCTATCGGAATACAGTGGAAATCGCGGAATATGCCAACCGGCTGGCCGGCATCCATGATATGGATCTGATCGACCGTCATGGCGCGGAGGTCCTGGAAAAAGGCTTTTACAGTGAGCAGGAAGCAATCAACTTTATCGCAGAAAATGTCTCATCTGCGCCGCTGGAAACCATGGCTGTCATTACCCTGACAGAAGGTGAGGCATTCTATGTGCACCGCAGACTGAAGGATGCCCTCGGGGTACTTCAATTTGACGTTGAAAACCGCCTGGATCTGCTGCACAGAAACAGCCGGAATTTTAAAAAAGGCCTTACCGTGACAACGTTTTATCTCGCAAAAGGCCTGGAGTTTGACCGGGTGTACGTGCTGTTTCCGGCATCCGGGGGCGATAAAGACGATCCGCTTGTAAATCAGGCGCTTTATATCGCCGCAACAAGGGCCATGCACGAGCTGTGTGTGCTGAGGTATAAAGACGAATCGTAACATCGACGAGGCTTTCAGACGCCGCAATCCAGAAAGCAGACAAGCAAAAAGTACAAGTTAAAGCCTCCTGAGAGTGTCATAAGGCACTCCCGGGAGGCTTTGTTTTTATTTCTCTGCAGTTCCTTATTCTTTATAATAGCCAGTTGCAAAAATCCGGTAGCGGTTGTACTCTACTCCTGCCGGGATCGCAAAACTCTGCTTCACAGGCATATCCGGTTCAAGAGTGTTTTCCTTGGTGACAAAATCAACGGTTCCATGTGCAACAATTCTGTCATCCAGGAAGACAGCGACAAATGCCTTTGCATCTGTAACAGCAGTATCCTTTGCTGTCATGGTCATGTTCAGAATATCGCCCTCCTGAGCTGTCTCACAGACAAGGTTCTTCTGAGCGGATTTGAACTCGTCTGCCTCATACGCTGCCACGGAATAGTTGATTCCGATGACATCATAGAAGCTGAGTCCGGTAAAGACAAGATCAACCGGAATCTCCAGGCCTCCGGCTACTCTCACAACAGCGTCCTCCGAGGTCGAGATGACGTTTCCTGCGGCATCCTTTGCAACGGCACGGCATACAAAAGAGACATCCTCTGTATTTTCATTCCGGAAGAAAAGTACGTACTTCATGCTGTCGGTTCCGGCTTCGGGATATGCATATTCACCGGTAAGGGTAACACCGGGAATTCCGTCAACCCACTCCAGATTGTCGAACTCAGAAGCAGGAGCTGCCGGTTCTGCCGGAGCAGGGGAAGGTTCTTCCTTCGGTGCTTCTGACGGTGCCGGAGCTGCTGTCGGAGCAGGAGCCGACGGCGGAGTTGTTCCCGTAAGTGCTGCGAGCTGCTCCTCGAGCACCCTGACTCTGTTCTCCAGCGACTGGTAAGAGCTTCTTAATTCCTGTATGTCCATATACAGCGGATCGTCCGCAAACGGATCGGTGCCGTCATCCTCGGTGTAATCCTCCTCATAGTCTGCGTCGTCATAGTAATCGTCTTCGTAATAATCCTCGTCAGAATAGTCCTCGTAGTAATCCTCCTCATAGGAGGCATCCTCAGCATATTCGTCCCCAACCTCGGCATAGGCTAAGGAAGCAGGAAGCAGCATAAGTGCCATACTCATAGCTATGATTCTTTTCTTCATAAGTATCCGTCATCTCCTATATTATTATTAGGTGATGGGTATGATTCTTTACCCATCCGTTTAACTGTTCAGCATTCATGCTGCCTGTCTGAAAATGCAGGCTTTTCAGGTAAAATATCGTTTACGCTCATGGGCAGCCGAACAAGTTAATAACATTATAAAAAAATCGCCTGCATCATGCAAGCGATTTTTAACGCGACCCAGAAGAGATTCGAACTCTCGACCTCCGCCGTGACAGGGCGGCGCTCTAACCAGCTGAGCCACTGGGCCTTGATAGTGGACCTTCGGGGACTCGAACCCAGGACCGACCGGTTATGAGCCGGTTGCTCTAACCAACTGAGCTAAAGGTCCATCTCGTGCGCGGTGCGCGAGGCACTTGTGCCCGCGGTGCGCGCGCGTTCCTTGTCCGTGCGCGGTGCGCGAAGCTATGCTTCCGCGGTGCGTGCGCGTTCCTTGTTCGTGTGCGAACCAGTTCCCGCGGTTCTCCCAAACAAAAAAATGACTCCAAGGGGATTTGAACCCCTGTTACCGCCGTGAAAGGGCGGTGTCTTAACCACTTGACCATGGAGCCATAGCTCCCCCTGTTGGACTCGAACCAACGACACCGCGGTTAACAGCCGCGTGCTCTACCGACTGAGCTAAGGAGGAATAA
>CAMOXX010000062.1 GCA_946629475.1 uncultured Blautia sp.
TATTCTGTGCGCGGATTCAGAGGGTATATTCTTGTCTGAGTACCGGACTCAATGAAAAAAAACACTGCGATTTCTTGGACTGGAAAAGCGACAAATTTTATGCAATATAAGATTTGATGAGAAAAGGCAGGCTTCTGACGGCATTTCTTCTCAGCATGGACAAAAGACCATCGGTAGAAGAGGCGACCCGTTATTATGAACATACGATGACGAAAAAGGTGCTTATGCCCGGTTGTTGGATCGAAGAGTATTGATAGGAGCGTAGTAATAAAAAATGATAAACGAGAGCGTTAAGAAATGGCTGGCCGAGAGAGGTTTTGCCGAAAGACTGACTGAGCACACGGAGACCATAGATACAGTGGAGCACGCGGCACAGCAGATCGGATGCAGCGAGGCGGAAATTGCCAAAACGCTGTCCTTCATAGTGGAAGAGAAGCCTGTGATCGTTGTTATGGCAGGGGACGGTCGTGTAAACAGTTCAAAGTTTAAGGCACAGTTCCATACAAAACCCCATATGATCCCCAGGGAACAGGTGGAAGAATTGACGGGATTTCCGCCCGGCGGGGTATGCCCTTTTGGTGTGCCGGAAGGGATCCCTATATGGCTGGATGTCTCTATGAAGAGATTTGCGGCATTTGCCTGCCAGAGTGGTGCCGGAGCAGAAACGGCATTGGCAAAACTTGCGTTATGAAATATAGCAATATTACCCGTGCTGTTTTCCGTGATCGTCCCAACCGTTTCATAGCAGAGGTAGATATCGACGGGCATAAAGAGACAGTGCATGTAAAAAACACCGGCAGATGTAAGGAACTACTGATCCCGGGATGTGAAGTATGGCTGACCGCCCCGGGGACACCGAACAGAAAGACAAAGTATGATCTGGTGGCTGTCCGGAAGGACACCGGGATTCTCTTTAATATTGACAGCCAGGCACCGAATAAGGTTGTGAAAGAATGGCTGGAAAACCAAGACTATGACCGAATAATACCGGAATATACATATGGCGATTCACGTATAGACTTCTATATGGAACGAGGCGAAGAGAAGTACCTTATGGAGGTCAAAGGCTGCACGCTGGAGGTCCGCGGGATTGGATACTTCCCTGATGCACCGACAGAGCGTGGCATAAAGCACATACGGGAGCTGATAAAGGCAAAGAAAGCAGGATATCATGCAATCCTTGCCTTTGTGATACAGATGGACGGTGTGACAGAGGTTCGCCCGAATATCGGGACACATCCGGAGTTTGGAGCAGCTATGGATGAAGCGAGGAAGGCAGGGGTTGAAATCTGGTATTTAACTTGCGTCATTTTACTATGCTTCTATAATATCATACTAGTGTGATCTGTTCAAAAGTTTTTCCCTATGTTAAAATGAATGAAGGATCTGGGCTTTGGCGCAGAGCTTCACGAAATGATTAAGATGTTCGAGGACGCTTTACCGGCTTCCCGGACGGCAGGTAATCAGGAGGGTACCTTGAATGAAACTGATGCACATAGGTGATCTGCACCTGGGGAAATCGCTTGCGGATTTTGATCTTATCGAGGATCAGGAATTCCTTCTTTCCCAATTACTGGATATCGCGGAAAAGCAGGATGTAGATGCCCTGCTGATCGCCGGAGATGTTTATGATAAGGCAGTACCAAGCGAGGCGGCAACCCGCATGCTCGACAGTTTTCTGAGCAGTCTGGCTGAAAAAAAAATCAGCGTTTATATGATAAGCGGCAACCATGATTCTGATGAAAGACTGAATTATGGCAGCAGCCTGTTCGAGTCCAGCAGCATTTTTATATCTGCAAAGTATGACGGAAACCTGTCCAGGTATACGTTAAAGGCAGGTGAAGTAGAAGCGGATATTTATCTGCTGCCATTTGTAAAAGCATCACAGGTAAGGCATTTTCATCCTGACGCCAAGATAGATTCCTATGACGATGCCGTCCGCACAATCCTTCAAAAAACGGACATTGACAGATCGCGGTTTAATGTGCTGGTGGCCCATCAATTTGTGATGGGAAAAAGCGAAGATCCGGACCTTTCCGGGTCAGAAAGTCTGGGAACGCAAAGCGTGGGGACGGTTGAAAAGATAGGGTACGACTGCTTTGACGGGTTTGATTATGTGGCGCTCGGACATATTCATTCTCCCCAGCAGGTTGGCCGGAAAGAGGTCAGGTATTCCGGTTCGCCGCTCAAATATTCGCTCAGCGAGGTGAACAATGAAAAATCCGCAGTGCTTGTCACTGTCGGCAAAAATGGCAGGGCGGACATCGAACTGGTTCCGCTTAAACCCAAGAGAAACATGAGGCATATCAAGGGGAAGATAAAGGATCTTCTTGATAAGTCACAGGTGACATCACAGGAAGATTTTATCTATGCGACACTTACGGATGAGGAGATTGTCAGCGATGCAATGGCCATTTTCCAGCAGGTCTATCCGAATACGGTCAAGATCGATTACGACAACTCACATACCAGGGAGATTGAGCAGATAGATATATCAAAAATCGCGGAGAACAGGTCCTTTGATGAACTGATCAGTGACTTTTACAGGGAAATGTACAGCTGTGAGATCAGTGATGAAGAGATGGATGTCATGAGAACCGTGGCGAGAGAGGCAGGTGTGCTGCATGAAGCCGACTAAACTGATTATGAGCGCTTTTGGACCCTATGCCGGCGAGATGCCTCCGATAGATTTCTCCCGGTTTGAGGAAAAAGGATTGTTCCTGATATCCGGGGATACAGGTGCAGGGAAAACCACCATATTTGACGCGATCTGTTTTGCCCTTTATGGAGAAACCAGCGGCAGGTTCAGGGATACAAAAAATCTCAGAAGCGAATATGCAAAAGAGTCAACGGAAACCTATGTTGATTTTTACTTTACGCACCAGGGTAAGGACTATCACGTATGGAGAAGACCGGAGTATGAGAGAAAAAAACAGCGCGGCAGCGGGGTTACGACAGTAAAGGAAAACGCTGTTTTTTATTCGGCAGACAGGCCGCCGGTTGAAGGAAAAAAGCAGGTTAATGATGCCCTGAAGGAACTCCTCCATATTGATGAAAAGCAGTTTAAACAGATTTCCATGATCGCCCAGGGGGAATTCTGGGCGCTGCTGAACGCCAGGACAGATGACAGGACGAAGATTCTCCGCACTATTTTTCAGACCAGCGGATATAACAACATTGAATATCGCCTGAAGGACCGGATGGATGCAAGTTACAGGCTGAAAGCCAGGACCGAGGACAGTATTATACAGTATTTCGGTGATGTACAAGTAGATGAAGATGATGAAAACGCAGCAGCTTTATCTGAGCTTCAGGAGAGGGCAAGGAGATCCGGAAGCGCCTGGAATCTGGGAGAGATCATGGAGGTTCTGAAGGCTGTAATCGAGTCGGACAGAGGCAGGCTGAAAGGCGCGGTTTCGGAACTTGAAGCTGCTGAAACAGAGTACGACAGGAGCAAAGAAGCCCTTGCAACTGCCGAAACGAACAATGCCTTCATTACCCGTCTTGCCGGACTGAGAGCAAAAGAAGCGGAACTGGAAGAAAAAAAGAGCGGGATTGACAGAAAGGAAGCCCTGCTGATCAGACAGAAAACAGCGACCAGGGAAGTAAATCCGTTTTACCTGGCGTGGAGAGAGAAAAGCGATTCTGTAAAAGAAATCGAAAAACAGATAGAAAAGAAGAAGAACGAAGTCACCGCGGCATCCGAAAAGGCCGGGGAGGCAAAGGAGACATTAGAACGGGCCAGGAAAGAGCAGCCCGAAGCGGATATCCTTCAAAAACGGATAGGCAGGATTGAGGAAGAGGAGAAAAAGTATCAGCAGAGAGATGAACTGAACGCAGAGCTTGACCGTCTTTTGAAGGCTGCAAAAGGGTTTGCCGGCGAGGAGAAGCGGCTGGCAGAAAGAGACCAGGCACTGAAGGACAGAACTGCCGGGCTGAAAGAAACCATAGCAGCGCTTAAGGACGCCCCTGAAAATCTGGCAGTTGTAAAGTCTCTTGGCGGGAGATACCAGGATCTTTCAGACAGTATTGATACAATAATCAATTCCGGAATTCCGGAACGGGAGAATAAGAAAAAAGGACTTGAGAATAAGCAAAAAGTGTTTCGGGAAGCGTTTGACGCTTACGAAAAGGCGAATCAGAATAGAATAGAGGCGGAAAGAATCCTGGATCACTGCCGTGCCGGCATACTGGCGGCCGGACTGGAAGAAGGGCGGAAGTGCCCTGTATGCGGGTCGCTGCATCATCCCGAACTGGCGGTAATCCCTGATGAGGCGGTTACTGAGGAAGCATTCAAAAAACTGAAAGATAAGGAAGACAGGCTTCAAATAAAGAAATCTGATGCCAATACTGCCGCAGAGTCCGCCAAAACCGCTCTGGCTGAATATGAGGACAGGCTGCGGTCTGACATTCTTGACTGCCTGCAGAATCAGCTGCTTGATATCGGGGACACGTATGGAAATCTTGATGGCATTATAAAACGGGTATTCGAAGCGCAGGCTGCGGTTCAGGAAAAGATCAGGGAAAACACCAGGCAGCAGAACGTTTTGGAGAAAGAAAGCAGAACGCTCAGAAAAGTCGAAAAAGATCTTGAAAAAACACAGGGGGAGGAGACTGCGCTCCTGTTGAGAGAAAGGGAAGAGTTCGACCGCCGAAAGATAAGCACAGAAAAGGAAATCGCTGAAAAGAGGGCTGTGCTTGGTACACTGTCCGGGCTGAGCTTTGACAGCCTGCGGACTGCGCTTTTTGAGAAAGATAAAGCCTCTGCAAAGAGAAAGAGCATTCTGGACCGGATCGAGAAATCAGACGAAGCGAACAGAAGAGCAGAAAAAAAGCTTGCATCAGAGAAGAGTGCTCTGGATATGCTGGAAAAATCCATAATAAAAGAGAGAGAAGAGGAAGAGAGCAGAAAACAGATGCTGGATGATGCAGTCAGGAATGCAGGCTTTGAGACTGCTGACGAAATGCGCGGGTTTGTATGCCCCGAAAAAGCCATCAAAGCGACAGATGATGAGATCAATCAATACAGGCAGGAAGCAGCTGCGAATAAAAAGCAGCTGGAGGTGGCTGAGAAGGATGCCGAAGGCCGCGAGGTTATTGACATTGACCTGTTAAAGGAGAAGTGCAGCTCTTTACAGGAGGCGGTGGATCAAAAAAGGAATGCGGTCAATCTGATCCGAAACAGGCTCCGGGGAAACGAAGATAAGCTTGACAGGATTTCCTCTCAGGAGGCTGAGCTCGAAAAAGCAAGGAAAGAAAACGGCATATGCTCAAGACTGTACAATCTGGTGAAGGGCACAACCGGGAACGGAAAGATTACTCTGGAGCAGTATATCCAGGCAGCAGGCTTCGATGGAATAATTGCCGCGGCAAACAGGCGTCTTCTGCCCATGAGCGACGGGCAGTATGAATTGTTCCGTCAGGAGGATTCGCTTGGAAAGAAGAGCAACACATTCCTTGACCTCGAAGTTCTTGATAATTCAACCGGTCACAGGAGACCTGTCGGAAATCTGTCCGGAGGGGAGAGCTTCAAAGCGTCATTAAGCCTCGCCCTGGGACTTTCCGACACCGTTGCGATGAATCTTGGCGGTGTTCAGATGGATGCTCTGTTTGTCGATGAAGGCTTTGGGACACTGGACCGTAAATCCATCGAAAACGCGATGGATATTCTGATCAACCTGTCCGGAACCAGCAAGCTTGTGGGCATAATAAGCCACAGGGAAGAATTAATGGAAAACATACCGCAGCAGATCTGCGTCAAAAAGACAAAAGACGGGAGCCAGCTGACGATTCAGAACTCCGGATTATGACGGAACACGGAATTCCGAAACGGGATTGCTTCCGGGTGTCGACAGGTCTGAAGCAATGAAATAACGGAAACCGAAACAGGGAAGGGGCTGCAGCACGGTTTTGTGCTGCAGCCCCTTCCTGCCGGATGCGCTGTAATCTTATCTGATCCAGCGGGTCCAGTCATAATTGCTCTTATCGAGCCACTGGGTCCAGTCATAATTGCTCTTATCGAGCCACTGGGTCCAATCATAATCAAGCCACTGCTTCCAGTCATATCCGCCGATGTCCTCGAGCATCTGACCGCTCTTATAGTATTCCGGATCAAGCCATTTGGTCCAGTCATCATTGTCTTCAGTGTTTTCCTGGACAGTAGTTTCCTCCGCCGCGTATTCTGTATCGTCCTCGGCAAACGCAAGGGTGGGAACGAATGCTGCGACTGCCATTGCAAGTGCAAGTGCTGTGATTGATTTTTTCATAATTAATTACCTCTTTTCTGTATGTCGTATTTTATATTTATAAGTCCCGGATGAAACTGTGTGTTGTTTTCATCTTACATATAAATGTACGAGGAAGAGGATGCAAATCCATGTACGGATTATCGAAAGAATGCAGTGCCTCATATGCTGCTTCCGGCACTTGATTATTGCGGCAAAACCCGTTTCATGGTATCATCATATTATACTGACACTTAAAGACAGGGGGGCGAACAATGGCGAAGATACCAGAAAAATACAAGAATTATACATTCAATGAGAATGACTATCTTCCTGAAAAGTATGAGGTGGCGGACAAAGAAAAGGAAGAGCTGATCCGAAAGCTGGCCAAGCTGATCACGGATGATATCTCCTTCCACAAAGCTTCGGATATTCAGAATGAAGATCCGGACTTCTGGCTGCTGGACAAGCTGCTCACCAAGGAAGAAATCAGATTCATGCTTTCTTTCAAAAAGAAGAGAGTGGTAAAGCTGACCGTTGGCCAGCTGGCGAAGCGCAACAATATGACGGTGCAGGAAGCCAAGAGAATGGCGCACCATATCTGTGAGATCGGCTTGCTGGAATTCGACCGCGAAAATGAACAGCACAGAAGGCAGTACTTTATCCCGAAGTGGGTGGTTGGCAGCGGCGAATACATGATGATGAACGGCAGGCTGCTGGAAAAGCATCCGGAGGTTGCCACCTTTTTCCACTATGCTTCCAGCGTTCCGGTAGGAAAAGTTGCCCACATGGTACCTCCGGGAGGCGGCGGACTTGGTATGCATGTCATTCCGGTGGAAAAGGCCATTGAAGCGACCGGGCAGGCGGTTTCGCTGGAAAAACTGTCCTACTGGCTGGATAAATATGACAAGTACTGCCTGGATGTCTGTTCGTGCAGACGACAGCAGAGAATCCGCGGTGAGGGCGACGGCAATGTGGAGGAGTACTACTGCATCGCGGTAGGCGACATGGCGGAATATCTGGTAGCAAGCAAGAAGGATGCCCGCTACGCG
Organism: uncultured Blautia sp.; assembly: GCA_946629475.1. Lineage (GTDB taxonomy): Bacteria > Bacillota > Clostridia > Lachnospirales > Lachnospiraceae > Blautia_A. The sequence goes on from CAMOXX010000062.1 coordinate 7,277, forward strand.
ACCTATGATGAGGTGATGGAGGTACTCCGGATTTCGGAAAAGAAGGGATATGTGCATCAGATCACAAACCTTGACGGAGAAGGCAAGATCGTCGGAATCTGCAACTGCAACAATGCTACCTGCAATGCCCTCCGCACATCCCAGCTCTTTAATACCCCGAACATGTCCGCATCGGCATACCGCGCCCATGTAGACAAGGAAAAATGCGTGGCATGCGGAAAGTGTGTGGAAGTATGTCCGGTGGGAGCTGCAAAACTGGGACAGAAGCTCTGTCTTTCCGACGGATCGGAAATCAGCTATCCGAAGATGGAGCTCCCGAACCTGAAAAAATGGGGACCGGAAAAATGGAACCGCAATTTCCGCGACGACGCGAAGATCAACGTTTACGAGACAGGAACAGCTCCGTGCAAAACGGCATGTCCGGCACATCTGGCGGTACAGGGATACATCCGCATGGCAGCAGAAGGAAGATATCTGGATGCCCTGAAGCTGATCAAACAGGACAATCCATTCCCGGCAGTGTGCGGTGCAATCTGCAACCGGCGCTGTGAGGACCGCTGCACCCGCGGAACCATCGACAGTCCGGTGGCTATCGATGAGATCAAAAAATTTATCGCGGCTCAGGAGCTGAAGGAAGAAAACCGGTACATCCCGGAGTGCATGAATGATATTGGAAAGCAGTGGGGAGACGAATTCAAAGTGGCCGTCATCGGGGCGGGCCCGGCAGGACTTTCCGCGGCTTACTATCTGCGCCTCAACGGATATCCGGTAACCGTATTCGAAAAAGAAAACGAACCCGGCGGCATGCTGCGATATGGGATTCCTTCCTTCCGCCTGGAGCGGGATGTGATCCGGGCAGAGATCGATGTGATCCGCGCGATGGGAGCGGATATAAAATGCGGAGTTGAGGTCGGAAAGGATATTACTCTCGATGACCTGAGAGCGCAGGGATACAAGGCTTTCTTCGTGGCGATCGGCATGCAGGCCGGACGCCAGGCAGGGATCCCGGGTGAAAAGTATGCCGAGTCCGGTGTGGATTTCCTTCGGAGAGCCAATGCAGGTACCGAAAAGCTGCTCTCCGGAAAGACGGTCGTGATCGGCGGCGGAAATGTGGCGATGGATGTGGCCAGGACGGCTCTCCGCGCCGGCAGCAGCGCTGTAGAGATGTACTGTCTGGAAAGTCCGGAGGAAATGCCTGCGGCGAAGGATGAGATTGCGGAGGCAAAAGAGGAAGGAATCGTCATCGGAAATGGATGGGGACCGAAGGAGATCCTTATCAGACGCGGTAAAATCAAGGGAATTGTCCTCAAAAAGTGCACCCGGGTCTTTGATGAAGAGCACAGGTTTGCTCCGCAGTATGACGAAGAAGACTGCATGACCGTTGAATGCGATAATGTACTTTTGTCCATCGGACAGGCGCCGGTATGGGGAGACCTTCTGAAGGATTCGAAGGTGGAGCTGCGCAGCGGCGGAACGGCTGTCGCTGATCCGGTCACTCTGCAGACGGCAGAGCCGGATATCTTTGTGGGCGGTGATATTTTCCACGGAGCACGCTTTGCGATCGATGCCATTGCGGACGGCCGCGAAGGCATGGTCAGCATCAAGCGGTTTATTCATCCGGGGCAGAGCCTGACCCTGGCGAGAGACAGGAGAGAGTTTATCGAGCTTGACCGGGACAACATCCGGATCGAAAGCTATGATAATGCAGAGCGGCAGGTGCCGGGCATGAAGCCTGGAGAGGCCTCGAAAACGTACGAAGATCTCCGCCTTCCGCTGACGGAGGAGCAGGTGAAGGCGGAGGCAAACCGGTGTCTGAAGTGCGGAGCCACGGTGGTGGATACCAACCGCTGCATCGGATGCGGACTCTGCACTACCCGCTGCGAATTTGACGCGATTCACCTCAGCCGGGATCTGCCGGAGAACACCCGCATGCTTACGGCGGAGGAGAGCAAGCTGAAAGCAATCCTGCCCTACGCGCTGAAGCGGGAGATCAAAATCAGAATGGGAAAGAAAAACTGACGATATGGAAATATTGGATGTAAAAGCAAATCTGATACAGGACAATGATCAGGAGGCGGCCTGTCTCCGGCGTTCGCTGGAGAAAAGCCGGACCTTCCTGGTAAACCTGATGGGCTCCCCGGGAGCCGGAAAGACCTCGGTGCTTACCGAGACGATCCGGCTCCTCAAGGAGCGGTATTCTATTGGGGTAATGGAAGCGGATGTGGATTCGGACGTGGACGCAAGAGCCATGGAACGGCTGGGCGTCCGGACGATTCAGCTGCATACCGGGGGTTCCTGCCATATGGATGCCAGAATGACCGGAGACGGCCTTGCCGCCTTGAATCCGGAGGATCTGGATATCGTATTTCTGGAGAATGTAGGGAACCTGGTGTGCCCGGCCGAGTTCGATGTCGGACAGGCTCTTCGTGTCATGATTCTGTCGGTGCCGGAAGGGGACGACAAGCCGCTCAAGTACCCCCTGATGTTTTCGGTCTCGGACTGCCTGCTGGTGAATAAAACCGATACATCGGAGATTTTCGACTTCGATCTGGATCGATGCACCGCAAATGTCCGGAGGCTGAATGCGGAGATGCCGGTATTTCCGGTGGCAGCTGTTGACGGAAGGGGGATCCCGGAGTGGACAGAGTGGCTGGCGGACCGGGTGGAAGACTGGAAAAAGAAGATGGAGGTGGCAGATCATGGCAGTGACGATTGAACTGCATAAAACAGTGACCGCCTCCAATGACGCGGATGCACAGGCGCTCCGGGAGGAGCTTGCACACAGAGGAATCCTCCTGGTGAACCTGATGAGTTCACCGGGAAGCGGCAAAACAACGCTTCTGTCGAGGACGATCACGGATCTTCCGGAAACATCCATCGCTGTTCTGGAGGCGGACATTGATTCGGATGTGGATGCACAGAGGATCGAAGCCCTCGGCGCAAAGGCTCTTCAACTTCACACGGACGGCATGTGTCATGTGGATGCGGGAATGACGGCGCAGGGAATGGCCGCACTGGGGAAAGCAGGATGTGACATCGTGTTCCTGGAGAATGTCGGGAATCTGATCTGTCCTGCGGAGTTTGACACCGGAGCGCATAAGAATGTGATGCTTCTCTCAGTTCCGGAGGGAGATGACAAGCCGCTGAAATACCCGCTGATGTTCCAGAAAAGTGACGCGCTTGTGATTACCAAGATGGATGCGCTTTCGTATTTCAACTTTGATCTGGAGGCGGCAAAACGGCGGGCAATGCACCTGAACCCGGACATCCGGATTTTCTGTGTGTCAGCCAGAACGGGAGAAGGAATGGATGCCTGGGAGGAGTGGCTTTTGTCATGCATGAATTAGGGATTGTTCTGCACGTTATGAAAACGCTGGAGGACCTGGCCCCGGAGCATGGGATTACTTCGATCGGGTCGGTGACGCTGGAGATCGGAGAGGTGTCCGGCATCATGTATGAGCAGTTTACGGACTGCTGGAATTATTTCCGCAAACGGCACCCGCTCCTGGAATCGTCAGAACTGAAGATCTCGGTCCTCCCTGCGGTAACGTTCTGTGAGGACTGCAAAAAAACGTACGAGACCGTCCGCTATGGCAGGATATGCCCGTACTGCGGCAGTCCGGAGACATATCTGGTGACCGGAAATGAATGCAGCATTAAAGAAATTGAAGCCGAACAACAGCAGGAGGAAACAGAGACAACATGTACGAGCTGACAATTAAAGCGGCGTTTACCGGTTATGTGGTTCAGGCAGTCGTAAATAATTTTCTGCCGCTCCTGTTTATACAGATGCAGAAGGAATTTGGAATTCCGCTTTCTCAGATAACATTGCTGATCACAATCAATTTCCTGATTCAGCTGATTGTAGACCTGGCTTCGGCACCTGTGATTGAAAAAATCGGCTACAGGGCTTCCATGCTCATCTCCAACGCCAGCGTCATTGCGGGATTTTTGCTCCTGACCGTTCTTCCGGGGCGGTTTGCAGATCCTTTTGCCGGAATCCTGACTGCCGTATGCATCTATGCAATCGGAGGAGGACTGCAGGAGGTGCTGGTGAGTCCCATCGTTGAGGCGTGCCCGACAAAGAATAAAGAAGCGGCCATGAGCCTTCTGCATTCGTTCTACTGCTGGGGGCACATGGCGGTTGTCATCCTGAGCACGGTTTTCTTCCGGCTGGCCGGAATCCAGAACTGGAGAATACTGGCAGTTCTCTGGTGCGCTGTGCCGCTGGTTGATTTTATACTGTTTACATTTGTTCCGATCGCAAGCCTTGAGGCAGGGCAGGATACCGGGAAGAGCGGTTTTGGAATGCTGTTTTCAAACAGGTTCTTCTGGGTGATGATGCTGATGATGCTGTGTGCGGGAGCTTCGGAGCAGGCGGTAAGCCAATGGGCGTCCGCCTTCGCGGAGAGCGGACTTGGCGTGTCGAAGCAGCTCGGAGATATTCTGGGGCCCATGCTGTTCGCTCTGTGCATGGGCACGTCCAGAACGATCTATGGCGTCTTGGGACATAAGCTGGATCTGAACCGGTTTATGGGCATTTCAACCGCACTGTGTATTTCCGCGTATGTCATAATCATGGCTGTCCGGAATCCGGTGATCACCCTTCTGGGGTGCGCACTGGTCGGCTTTTCCGTGGGAATTTTCTGGCCCGGGACGTTCAGCATCGCCGCGTCAGGCCTGAAGAACGGAGGTACCCTCATGTTTGCTCTGCTGGCGCTTGCCGGGGATGTCGGATGCTCGGGAGGCCCGACTTTTGCCGGGGCGGTAATGTCACTTGCCGGCGGAAATATGAGGCTGGGAATCGGGGCGGCTGTGATATTCCCGGTACTGATGGGAGTGGGGCTGGCCGCACGCCGGAAGTGCTGAGAAAAAATTATCAGACTTTTTTATAAAGCTGTTGAATCAAAAACGCAGAGGCCATTTTAACCTCTGCGTTTT
>CAMOXX010000063.1 GCA_946629475.1 uncultured Blautia sp.
CGTTGATGTAGCCGATGCCGAAAAGGTTCATGGAATCGGAAACCATACCCTGTACATAGCCTACTGTCTTGCTTTCGGTTACGGAACCGGCTACAAGACCTACCAGATAAGAAGCCTGCTCCTGCGCGAACATCAGGCAGGCAACGTTGTCGAGATCTGCGCATGACGCGTCATCAATGATGGCAAATTTCTGGTCCGGGTTGTCCTCTGCCGCCTCACGGGTAGCATCCGCCAGCATGTAACCGACACAGATGATCAGGTCATATTCCTCATCGATGAAGGTATTGATGTTTGTCTGATAGTCAGCATCCGTTTTGCTCTCAAGATAATTGACTTCAAAGCTGTCGTCCTCTTCTGCAAGAGCCTTGAGGCCTTCCCAGGAAGTCTGGTTGAAGGATTTGTCATTGACACCGCCTACGTCGGTAACCATACCAATACGGATTGTGTCAGCAAACGCGGGAGTAACCATCATGGAAGCCGCAACGCAGGTAACAATAACGCCGGTGAGTAATTTTTTCATACTATTCCTCCTCTTTGAGACTGTATTTGGCGGAGCTCTTATTTCCGCTCATGTCATAATTATACCCAAAGAACCGTCCCGAATCAAGATAAAATTATTGCATTAAGCACATGATTCGTTACTATTTCTATACATCAATGCCGAACTCCGAAGGCCGGAAACTCGGGCAGACATTCTCATCGGTGGTGATCACAGAGGAGGCAAGCCTTGTCCCGATCATGGCAGCTTCGGACAGCTTTTTCCCATAAGTCAGTCCGATCGCGACCCCGGCGAAAAAAGCATCTCCCGCTCCGGTCGTGTCGATTACATTCACACTGATCGCAGGGATCATCCCGGCAGTCCCGTCAGAATCCACATATACGGCCCCCCGGTCTCCCATAGTCACAATCATCCGGCTTATTTCTGCCTTTCTGACCTTCCCGGGCAGAACCCTCACCAGCTCCTCCTGCATCATCTCTGTATATTCTTCCGAGAAGAGCTGAGCGCTCTCCATCTGATTGCATACAATGCAGTCCGTCTTCTTCAGCCAGAACCGGCGTTCCATGGCGATGGACATATTGGAGACCACGGCATAGACTTTCTTTCCGTATTTCTCTGCAAGCCGGAAAATGTCGCTCAGCAGCTCTTCCTCCATATCGATTTCCACAACAATACTGTCAGCTCCCGCAAAAATTTCCTCCCCATATTCCCGCAGGATGTCGGAAACCGGGCTTAAATCCGGCCGCTTTGAAATAGATGCCGTCACATCCCCATGATTATCAAAAACGGCCAGCCACATTCCGAGGCCATCGTCGGTCCGGATGATATAATCCGTGTTGACCCCCCTTTTATTCAGGCGGTCGATCACATCCGTGCTGATGCCGCTGCGGTCCACGACTCCGACAAAAGTAGGAGAAAGCCCCACATTGGCAATATCCTCCACGACATTGCGGCTCACACCTCCATGTACCTGGAGAACCCTTCCCCGGTTTCTTCCGCCGGGAATATACTTGGAGAGAGGATACCCTTTGATGTCGACAAACGAAGCGCCGAGGACAACGATCCCCATATTTTTTCTGCTTTTTGCACTTTCCGCGCTGTACTCAGCCATCATCTCTTCCTCCTGCACCGGGAATGCCGTCAGGCAGCACTCCCGCCGTTTGCTTTACGTTCAGTAATTTTTTTAACTGCAAATGATGCGATCAGGCCGAACACAATGCCAATCACGGTTCCGGCCAGCACATCGGTTGGATAGTGGACACCCACATAAAGCCTCGACAGTGCAATCAGGGCCGCCAGGACAACCAGACATACCGACGCTTTCCTCGGGAGCCACCGGAACATGCTTACAGAAGATGCAAAGGCAATCGCCGCATGTCCGGAGGCAAAGGAGTAGCTGTTTTCCTTCGCCACAATGATGGTCAGCCCTTCTATCACTTCGTAAGGCCTGATCCGGGCAACCGTATTCTTGAGAAACAGATCATTAAAGATAAAAGTCAGCAGAATCGCGATCACACTGGCCAGTCCGGCTTTTCTGGTCTTTGCAAAAATGAGCAGGACCAATGTCAGAATGACCCAGAAGATTCCTTTGTTTCCGAGAAACGAGAGCCCCTTCATGACCGGGTTGAGAACCGGATTCCTGATGTTGTCCTGAATAAAAAGAAGAATTGAACCGTCCATTTTTGTTTCCTTTCCTTAAAAAACAACTCACTGAAACGTCAGATTAACCACGGAGATGTCGCTGTCCGTGCCCACCCGCATGGGCGGTCCGTAAAACCCGACTCCGGCCGTAACAATCGTCTGCAGTCCAGAGACCACCTTGTAGCCAAAGGCATTCTCATTGAAGAAGGGCACGATCAGATTGCCCGGGAAGATCTGTCCCGCATGGGTGTGTCCGCAGAGTGCCAGGTCCGCGCCGTACTCCTTCAGGTTCGCAAAATCGATCGGCTCATGCTCCAGCACGATCACAGGCTTTTCGGAATCGATATCCTTCAGCAGTTCCTCGGCGGATTTCCGGACAGCTGTTCCGTCGCCGGCCTTTTCTCCGTCGACCCTCCCGACAAGCTGCACCTCATCGTTCAGCATCACCGTCTCATCATAAAGAACGTTAAAACCTGCGTCAAGGAAAAACTCTTCCATCTGTTTTGTACGGAATGCCTTGCTGATCGGCGAAATCGGAAAGCCTCCAAACAGCGTCTCCTCCACATCATGATTTCCATAAACCGCGAAGACACCGTATTTTGACCGGATTCCCCGGAGTATCTCCGCGTACCGGTCCGGATCGTCCATGCTTTCGTACGAGCTGGTAAAAATGTCACCCGCAATCACAACAGCGTCCGCGTCTTCCGCATTGATCAGGTCGACCATCTTCTGAATGGTTTTATGTTTCGAGTTGACACTCATATGCAGGTCGGCGATCAGAATCAGCTTCATTTTCTTCTGATCCCCCACAGTTTTGTCGATCGTCACATCATAGGTGACGACCCTTGTATTCTGGGCATGGATCATACCATAAACCATAACTGTCAGGCCTGTAATGATCGAAATAAGCAGCATCAGAGGACGTCCGCGCGTGCGTGTTGTACTTTTCAGAATGGTTTTCCTGATCAGGTTGCCGATAACCCAGCCCAAAAGAAGCAGTATCAGCGTGCCCAGATAATAAAGATAAAATCCCAGCCAGATATTTCCCCATTTCTGGAGCAGGAACTTGATCTTCGAGTCCTGCAGCATCGCGCCTGCAACCGGCAGCAGGGCGAACAGCGAAACGGCAGGTATGTAAACCGCATAGATACGGCGCTTCAGCCTCGGTGCTGCATCCTTTATGCAAAGATTGGTCATAAGGATAATTAAAGCGGTGAAGATGATATATGAAGTTATCGAAATACCGGGGTGCATGGTTTCATCTCCCTTTTTTTCAGTCCATTATACTATAAACGGAGGCATATTTCTACAGAAATTAGTTGCTGATTAGTACCTGGTCATTTCCTTCGCAGATGCGCGCGAAAATCATTCAAAGCATCTGCTTTACCCGGAGAGGTAAATGTGCTATGATAGCCGATAGCAACCATTCAGGACTGATCCGGGTTTTCCGGGGTCTGTCCGAAAACGCAGCGTGCTGCGCAAAAGCCAGTCGCCGGAGGCGGAAAAGTGAAGCGAACCGAGAATACACCGCTCAATATTATAGAAAAACTGAATACCCGGACCAGTCTGATCTGCGCTGTCGCTGTCCTGATCATCCTGACCGTTATATTCTGCCGTCTGGATCATCAGCTGGTCACAGTACCTGCTGTCCAGGCCGAAAAGCAGGAGAATGAGGCAAAGCAGCAGACGGTCGAAAAGAAAAAAGCGCCCGTCGTCACCACGGCATCTGTCGTCGCAGCCGGGGATAACTTCTATCAGCCCGGAATCCTGATGTCCGGGCAGGACGGATCAGGCACCTGGAGCTACGAAAAAGTCTATGATCACATCCGGAGTGAAATCCAGGCAGCGGATCTGGCACTTGTGAATCAGGAGACGGTTTTTACCACTTCCCACAATTCAGTCAGCGCGTCCGGCTACTATGCCACACCGACCGAGGTCGGAGATGCCCTGGTAAATGCCGGTTTTGATGTCATCTGCAGCGCGACCAACCATATGGACGACTGGGGCGCCGATTATCTGAACGAGACCATCGCCTACTGGAAAAAATCCCATCCCGATATCCTGGTTGCAGGGATTCATGATTCGGAGGAGGACAAAAGCACCGTCCGTATTTATGATGCCGGGGGAATACGCATCGCCGTGCTGAACTATACCTACGGTACAAACAGCAGTACAGTCGGAACCGGCGGTGTGTATCAGCCCAACACCGGCGGCCGTACCTACATGCTGGATCTTCTGCCCGAAGGATCCGAAGAGATTTCTGCCATGATCCAAAAGGCCAGGGCGCAGGCGGACTGTGTTATCTTTGCAGCCCACTGGGGTACGACAGATGAACCAATGCCCACGGAATACGAAAAACAGTGGGCAGCCTTCCTGATGCAGCAGGGGGTTGACGTCCTGATCGGCACCCATCCGCACGTTCTTCAGCCGTACGGCGTGATGACCGATGATGACGGGCACAGCATGACCGTGTTTTATTCCCTCGGCAATTTTGCCTCCTCATCAGACAACTGGATCGAGCGGCTCGGGGGGCTGGCATGCTTTACCATCCGGAAATCCGTCTCCGAAGAGGAGGGGACGACGGTTGAGATCCTTGACCCTGTGATAAAACCTGTCGTGGTGCACAGTGACAGCAGCAGCGGCATGGACGAATACTCTGTGTATCTTCTGGACGAATATACGAAGAGCATGGCCGAAAGCTGCAGCATACGGAACACCGTCGGAGAACTGTTCAGCCTGACCAATCTGTACCGCAAATTCGAGGAGATCATGTCCGTCAATGTCACTCCGTCGGCAGGGACAGATCTTCTGAACGCTCGCTTTCTCTGGGACGGATCGGTTCAGGACGAGAAAGGGAATTATCTCACGATCCTGTCGTCCACCGAGGCCGGTTACTACAGCGCGATGGATATTGATATCTCGGACTACTCCTACTTTGAGGATTATGATTACACCGGTCTTTCCGGCAAAAGTTCCGAGTCCGAGATGGAATTTCAGTAAAAAAGCTTCCGGGAATTTAAACTCCCAGAAGCTTTTTTGCGTTCTCACAGGTCGTTTCGATGACCTCCTCTGCCGTTATGCCTTTCAGTTCGGCGATCGCCGCTGCCACATAGGGCAGGTTCAGTGAAGAATTTCTCTTTCCCCGGTATGGTTCCGGTGCAAGGTACGGACAGTCGGTTTCCAGAACCAGCTGCTCCAGCGGCGCCATCTGCACAACCTCCTTCAGCTTTCTCCCGTTCCGGAATGTGACAACTCCGCCGATCCCGAGGTACAGCCCCATGTCCAGATACTCCCGGGCATGCTCCATCCCGTAGGAATAGCAGTGGAGAATTCCACCGTACATACCGCTTTTCATGTATTCCTTTATGATTCGAAGCGTATCATCCGCCGCATTCCGGCTGTGGATCATAAACGGAAGCTGCTCCTCCCGCGCAATATCCATCTGCGCCAGAAACATCTCCTGCTGCCGCCTGTGCTCATTTTCTTCCTTATGCCAATAATAATCGAGTCCGATCTCCCCGATCGCCAGAATCTTTTCATGGCGGGAAACCGCGCGGACTTTTTCGAGTGTTCCTTCCGTCATCTCCTCCGCATAGTCCGGGTGGACTCCGACAGCTCCCCACAAGTGGGCATATTTTTCTGTCATCGGAATGATCCTGTCAAGGCTCTCTATGGAAGCGCAGACGTTCACCACATTTCCGATTCCGTTCCGCGGAAGGGACGCGATAAGCGCGTCCCCGTCCTCAGCAAATGCTTCATCATCATAATGTGCGTGTGTGTCAAATATCATCATTCGATCACCATAAGCAGGCCGCGGATTGCTCCGCACCCGTTGTCATGCCCGGCACCCAGATTTCAGATCTCCTTCTTCCAGTATCCGTGCAGGTTGCAGTATTCATAGGCCGCTACAGGCTTCTCGCCTTCAACCAGGCGGAAGCAGGCCTTCGGTGCACTTCCGGGAGCAAGCACTCTTCTTGCTCTTCCCAGGTTTGTCTCCAGCATAATCCACTGGATATAGTGGGCATCCAGCATCGGATGCTCTACCTCACCTACGGTGACTGTTACGAGATCGCCGTCGATCTCCACAGAGGGGACATGCTTTTCATGGGCTCCGTCCGTTGTGTTGGGAACCAGCTCAACCATCGGCTCACCGCAGCATTTTGTCGGACATGCCGAATCCTGCAGGATTCCGGCAATTTTACCGCATTTTTCACATCTCACCAGTTTCATAGTCTTCCTCCTTTCATAAAACCCAGCTTCCCCAATCGGCATTCAGCAGACCTCGGCCCCTGCCGGCATATCCCTGTCGGGAACCATGACAGCCAGATTTCCTTCGGCATCCTCCGCGCAGAGGATCATGCCTTCACTCTTGAGCCCGGCCAGTACAGCAGTCTTCAGGTTCGTCACAACCATGACCTTCTTACCGACCATCTGCTCCGGGGAATAGCCCGATTTGATGCCGGAAACGATCTGACGCACCTGGCTGCCGACCTTCACCTGACTGCACAGCAGCTTCCGTGACTTTTTCACCGCCTCGCAGGCGATAATCTCACCGATCTGGAACTGAAGCTTCGCAAAATCATCGTAAGTGATCTCCGGCTTTGCCTCCAGATCAATCACATCGGCTCCCGCTTCCTCCGCGGATTCATCGCCGTCTGCTTTTTCTTCCTGCGCCGAAGCATTCTGTGCTGCGTGCATTGCCTCTACCTTTTCGAGGACTTCCTTCAGATCAAGCCTTGCAAAAAGAATCTCCGGTTTTTCGGTCACCTTGTTTCCGGACGGATAGAGTCCCCAGGACTCCAGATCCGCGAGGGTACGGTTCCCGGCAGACAGCTGCGCATAGATCCGTTCCTTTGTCTCCGGCATAAACGGCTCCAGAAGAGCAGCGCCGATGCAGATTCCCTCCACAAGATTGTAGAGAACTTCGGCAAGACGGTCCTTTTTGCTCTCTTCCTTTGCAAGAACCCAGGGCATGGTTTCATCAATATACTTGTTGCAGCGCTTAAAGAGGCTGAAGATCTCCGTCATCGCATCGGCTACGCGCAGGCGGTCCATCTTCTCATCAACCTTGCCCGGAATTCCGAGAATGAAGGATTTGAGATCCTCATCGACCGGTTCCGTCACACCGGTACGGGTGACAACGCCGCCGAAATACTTGTTGGACATCGAGATGGTGCGGTTTACCAGATTTCCGAGCGTGTTGGCGAGCTCTGAGTTGATCCGCTCCACCAGGAGCTCCCAGGTAATCACGCCGTCATTCTCAAACGGCATCTCGTGCAGCACAAAATAACGAACCGCATCCACACCAAAGAAATCCACCAGGTCGTCCGCGTAAATCACGTTCCCGCGGGACTTGCTCATCTTGCCGTCGCCCTGCAGCAGCCACGGGTGGCCGAAGATCTGCTTCGGCAGCGGAAGATCCAGCGACATCAGGAAGATCGGCCAGTAAATCGTGTGGAAGCGGATGATATCCTTTCCGATCAGGTGCAGGTCAGCCGGCCAGTCCTTTTTAAACTGCTCCGTGCTCTCCCCGTCCGCGTCATAGCCGATTCCCGTAATGTAGTTGGTCAGAGCATCCAGCCACACATAGACCACATGCTTCTCATCAAAGTCCACCGGAATTCCCCACTTGAAGGAGGACCGGGAGACGCAGAGATCCTGGAGTCCCGGAAGCAGGAAATTGTTCATCATCTCATTCTTGCGGGATTCCGGCTGAATAAACTCAGGGTGTGTGTTGATATATTCAATCAGGCGGTCGGCATATTTGCTCATTTTGAAGAAATATGCCTCCTCCTTCGCCTTCACCACTTCGCGGCCGCATTCCGGACACTTGCCGTCCACCAGCTGGGACTCGGTCCAGAAGGACTCATCCGGGGTACAGTACCACCCCTCATAAGCACCCTTGTAGATGTCGCCCTTCGCGTACATCTTTTTGAACATTTTCTGAACCTGTTTTTCATGATAGTCATCGGTGGTCCGGATAAATTTATCGTAGGAGGTGTTCATCAGATCCCAGATCCGGCGGATCTCACCTGCCACAGAATCCACATATTCCTTCGGAGTAACACCTGCGTCTGCAGCCTTCTGCTCGATCTTCTGGCCGTGCTCATCCGTTCCGGTCTGGAAGAAGACATCATAACCCTGCATTCTTCTGTACCGCGCAATCGCGTCGGCGAGAACGATCTCATAGGTGTTCCCGATGTGGGGCTTGCCGGATGCATAGGCAATCGCTGTTGTCATATAAAACTTCTTTTTTTCCATCAAACTACCTCCTGTTTCCTGTCCCTGCCCTTATTTTTTGGGCAGGAACTGTAAAGCCCTTTGATTCATATGCAGGCAAACCGGCGTAGATTCAGGGCTTTTGACGTTGTAACCATGTTATCATAACACCATTCTTTTGTAAATAGTCAGCCCGCCGGTCACAGCCCGGCTATCTCCCCCTTCGCCTTTTCAAGAACCCGGATCACTTCATCGCAGAAGGCATCAAAATCGGGGTCCTCCTTCTGGCACGTATCAGGGTGCTCCAGAATATAGGAAAGCGCAATCCGGACTCCCTGATCATAACGCACCGTTGTCCGCATTTCCGGAACGATCTGTTTCAGCTTGCTGTTGTCAAACACAACCGAAACCGCCTTATCTCCAAGCAGGCTCCCCCGCAGGTCATACCCGTATTTTTCCCCGCACGCTGCCAGGAACTCCGAAGATACATGAACCGTGCGCAGCTCTACTCCAAGAGCATCCGCGATGGTCGCGTAAACCTGGTCCCAGGTCAGCGTCTCATCCCCCGTAATCTGGAAAGCCTCGCCGATCGCATGGCGGTTTCCCATAAGACCGGTAAATCCAACGGCAAAGTCCCTGTTAAAGGTCAGCGTCCAAAGCGAAGAACCGTCCCCGTGCACGATCACGGGTTTCCCCTCCATCATTCGCCTGATCACCTGCCAGGAGCCGTTTTTTCCATGGATCCCGACAGGGATGCTGCGTTCATCATATGTATGGCTCGGACGGACAATGGTAACCGGGAATCCTTCCTCCCGGTATTTTTTCATCAGGAACTCTTCGCAGGCAATCTTATCCCTGGAATACTGCCAGTAGGGATTGGCAAGCGTCGTTCCTTCGGTGATGATGTAGCCCGCTGCCGGCTTATGGTAGGCTGACGCAGAGCTGATATAGATATACTGCCGTGTTCTTCCGCTGAAAAGCCGGTAGTCCCTTTCTACGGATTCCACACGGAAGCCGATAAACTCGCAGACCGTATCGAACGAGAGATCCTTTATCTTTTCAAGAACATCCGCCTCGTCATTGATATCCGCGATGATCTGATGCACTTCATCAGGAAGCACAGTGCTGCGGTTCCCGCGGTTCAGGATCCAGACCTCCCATTGAAGCTCATTGACAAGACGCTTTACAATCGCTGTACTGATGGTTCCGGTTCCCCCGATAAATAAAGCTTTCACGTTTTCCTCCTTTTATATGCTGCTTATGGATTGTTCCGCACTTTTGACAGTTCCCAGAAGGCTACCGCGCTCGCGGCTGCCACATTGAGCGAATCCACATTGTGCGTCATCGGAATCCGTACCGTGTAATCACACTCCGCAATCGTCTCACGCGCAAGACCGTCGCCTTCCGCGCCTAAAATCACCGCCAGCTTCTCCTGGCTCTTCAGTACCGGGTCGCCGAGGGGGATGCTGTCATCGCAGAGAGCCATCGCCGCTGTCCGGAATCCCAGCTTCCGAAGCACCTGCATACCCTGCCCCGGCCACACATCTCCTTTTTTCAAAGCACTGTACTGTTCACCCGGCATCTCCCGCCGCTGCAGTCCGGAACATCGTTTTTCCGTCAGTGTATTCCTGGTGATGTATGTCCAGGGAATCTGGAAAACGGTTCCCATGCTGACTCTGGAAGCCCTCCGGTACAAAGGATTGCTGCAGCGTTCTGTCAGGAGGACAGCGTCCACTCCGAGTGCCGCCGCCGACCGGAAAATCGCTCCAACGTTGGTCGGATTCTCAACATCCTCAAGAATTGCGATCCTCCCCGCATCATGACACAGCTCTTCTACCGAAGGAAGCGCTTTCCGCCGCATCGCGCAAAGCGCTCCTCTCGTCATCGGAAAGCCCGTCAGATTCTTCAGGACCTCAAGGGAGGCCGTGTAGACCGGAACTTCCGGATAATCGAAAGCCTCAGGCTTATCAAGCAGCCTGTCCTCGATCAGAAAAGAGACCGGCTCATACCCTGCGTCGAGCGCTCTGCTGATCACCTTGGCGCTCTCCGCAATAAACAGTCCGGGGTCCGGCTCCCGGCATCGCAGCAGCTGGACTTCATTCATCCTGGCATAGACATCCAGCTCCGGTGCATTAAAATCATCAATCTTTCGGATTCTGTTCTCATTCATGTTTCAGATATGGTTTCAGGTTATTGTATACGACACGGTAGCCATTGGCGTACATGTGAACACCGTCAATACTGAACTCCCTTTTTTGCAGGCCGGTTTCATCTTCCAGTCCCTCGTTCACGTTGATAAACTTCAGATTGAGCCGTTCCGCCAGCTTTTCCACTTCCCGGTTTGCGTCAGACAGCTTCCTGATCCTGGATTCCATCATTTCCCGGAATGCCTCAGGCACCGGCAGGTCGCGGTTGTTGGCCGGGTAATACGCCATAACATAGATCTCCGTCTCAGGCAGCCGGTCCTTGATACGCCGGAGAAGGTGCTCATACCTGCCAATCAGGATCTCCACGCTGCATTCCGGATCACTGATATCATTGGTGCCGATGTTGATAAAGATTACAGAAGGCTCCAGGTCGAACACCTGCTCGTCCAGCGTCTCCTCCATCTCGGGAATCGTGTATCCGCCGATCCCGCGGTTGTAGATCACCAGGTCGGAATGATCCGCCATGAGGATCTCGTGGATCGGAAACTGCTCCATCAGGGAGGAACCGACAAAGAGTATCCTGCCCTTCTCTGCAAAGGCGTTCAGATATCGGAAACGGTTCACCTTATCCTTTTTTTCATTCTCAAAAAAGAGCTCCATCTCATTTTTTTCCATCAAAATGTCCTCCGGCAAGTGCCTTGTCCTGTTCTGAAGAGTCACGTTGTAATTTCATTATAGCTTTATCCAAATTCTCTGTAAAGCGGAGATTCGGGTTCCTGTTCAATTCCCAGCCGCAAGCGGCTGGGACTGAGCCCTCCATTTGACTGTCCGGCGAAAACCCTGCATGTGAACACTTGACAATAACAGCTTTCTTTCTATATAATAAAATAGTAATAATTCTTGATTTTTTTTCAGAGAAGGAGAATTCATTATGGCAAAATGGGTATGTAATGTATGCGGTTATGTTCATGAAGGCGATACAGCTCCCGATGCATGTCCGATCTGCAAGGCACCGGCTTCCAAGTTCACCAAGCAGGAAGATGAGATGGTCTGGGCTGCTGAGCACGTTGTAGGAGTTGCACAGGGCGCACCGGAAGACATTATCGAAGATCTTCGTTCCAATTTCACAGGCGAATGCTCCGAGGTTGGTATGTATCTTGCCATGAGCCGTGTGGCATACAGAGAAGGCTATCCGGAAATCGGCGAGTACTGGAAGACTGCTGCTTTTGAAGAAGCAGAGCATGCAGCGAAATTTGCAGAGCTCCTCGGCGAAGTTCTGACAGACAGCACCAAAAAGAACCTGGAGATGAGAGTCGATGCCGAAAACGGCGCAACCGCAGGCAAGACTGATCTTGCAAAGCGCGCCAAAGCCCTCAACCTCGATGCAATCCATGACACCGTACATGAGATGGCCCGCGACGAGGCAAGGCACGGCAAGGCATTCAAGGGCCTGCTTGACAGATACTTCGGCTGATCAATGTGTCTTTTCCCATGACAAAAGTGAAAGGAGGTTTTCATATGCCCACGAATGAAAAGGAATATAATGGCTTTCTTCTGGATCAGCTCCATGCTTTACAACGTATCGAAAAGATTGCAAAAAAGATAGGCAATGAGGAACTTCTGGAAGCGATTGAAGAAGAAAAGCGTTTTGTAAACGAGAAACTCTATCAAAATCCATCACTTACTGATGCATAAAGCAGTC
>CAMOXX010000064.1 GCA_946629475.1 uncultured Blautia sp.
GCGGAGAATATCCGCCGCTATCATGAAAAGCAGAAGGTCAACAGCTGGCTGACCATGGAGGAAGACGGAATTCTGCTCGGTCAGAAGATCACACCGATTTACTGCTCGGGCTGCTACGTGCCCGGCGGCAGGGCGGCTTATCCGTCCAGTGTCCTGATGAACCTGATTCCGGCTGAGGTCGCGGGGGTTTCCAGGATCATTGTGCTGACGCCGCCGAACGCGGAAGGCAAAGTGAACAGCGGTACGCTGGCGGCGGCGGACATCGCCGGCGCGAAGGAGATCTACAAGGTGGGCGGCGCCCAGGCCATTGCGGCCATGGCGTACGGCACACAGACGATTCCGAAGGTGGACATGATTACCGGCCCCGGAAACATTTACGTAGCACTGGCCAAAAAGGCCTGCTTCGGCGTCACGGGCATTGACAGCGTAGCCGGCCCGTCCGAAATTCTGGTCATCGCCGATGAGACAGCCAATCCGCGGTATATCGCCGCCGATCTGCTCTCACAGGCCGAGCACGATCCGATGGCGAGCGCGATTCTGCTGACCACGTCCATGGCCTTTGCGGAGGCCGTGAGCCGGGAAATAGACGGGTTCCTGAAAGAGCTGTCCCGCGCGCAGATCATCCGTGAATCACTTGAAAATTACGGCTTTATCTTTGTCAGTGAGAAGATGGACGATCTGATCGACGCGGCCAATGCCATTGCCAGTGAGCATATCGAGCTTGTAACGGAAAATCCGTATGAAGTCATGACCAGGATCCGCAATGCAGGCGCCATTTTCCTGGGAAGCTATTCCTCGGAGCCGCTCGGAGACTACTACGCCGGCCCGAACCATATTTTGCCGACCAACGGAACAGCCCGCTTCTTCTCGCCGCTCGGGGTCGACACGTTTATCAAGAAGAGCAGCATCATCTCTTATTCGAGAGAAGCACTTGAAAAGGTTCACACGGATATTGAGCGCTTTGCAGCGGAAGAGGGACTGACGGCACACGCCAATTCCATCCGCGTGCGCTTTGAATGATGTGTCAGGTCCGAAGGAGCTGAATAAAGGAGAAAACAGATGCAGGAGAGAATTGCTCAGATCCGGCGCACAACCGGCGAAACCGATATTTCCATGAAGCTGAATCTGGACGGAAACGGCAGGGCCGAAATCCGGACAGGGATCGGATTCTTTGATCATATGATGGATGCTTTTGCGCGGCACGGTCTGTTTGATCTGGAACTGAATGTGGACGGTGATCTTGACGTAGACGGCCACCACAGTGTGGAGGACACCGGAATCGTGCTCGGGCAGGCAATCCGGCAGGCCATCGGCGATAAGAAGGGAATCCGCCGCTACGGTTATTTCATCCTTCCCATGGATGAGGCACTGGTCGTGTGCGCGCTGGATCTGTGCGGACGGCCGTATTTTGTCATGGAAGGAGAGCAGTTCGGCGCCCCGATGGTGGGAGATTTCGACACGCAGCTGGTGCGGGAGTTCTTTTATTCCGTCTCCTACGCAGCCGGCATGAATCTGCATTTCCGGATTCTGTCGGGCAGCAATGCGCATCACCAGATCGAGGCGATGTTCAAGTGCTTTTCCAAGGCGCTGGATCAGGCGGTCAGCTATGACGAAAGAATCACGGATGTGCTGAGTACAAAGGGGACCCTGTAAAGATGAGTGAGACGAAAAAGTTCTATCCCTGTATTTTCCTGAATCACCGCAATGCGTGTACCGGGTTTACGGATGACACGGTGGTGGACGAGGATCCGGTGCGGCTTGCAAAACGCTACTGCTCCGGCCATGCGGACGGTCTGATTGTTTTTGACCAGTCCCGCGGTGACCGGGAGCATGATGCGGCCATCGACATTCTCCGGGTGATCTGCAGCGAGGTGAAAATTCCGGTGATTGCGGCCGGCAATATCCGCCGCCTCGAAGACGTCAAGAAGCTTCTCTATGCGGGATGCGGAATGGCTGCGCTGAATTTCTCCAGACAGGACAATATTGATCTGGCCGCAGAGGCCGCCGCACGCTTCGGAAAGGAGCGGATCGCCGCCTGTTACCGCGCGACGGATGCGATTTATGAAAACCGCGATCTGATCTGCAGCAACATCAGCCAGATGATTCTGGTGGACGAGAAAGTCATCCCGGAAGCTCTGCAGATCCGGGAGGTTCCGGTTATTCTGTCGCTGCCGGATGTGTCCCTGGACAAAATCATGGAGTTCTTCACGCATGAAAACGTGACCGGCATCACCGGAAACGCAGTCAATGAAAATGTGGATGAGCTGCTGAGCATCAAGCAGCTGCTGACGGAGAACGGTGTGGACGTACAGATCCGGAGAGCTGTGTTTGCCTGGGATGATTTCCGGAAGAACGCGGACGGCCTGCTGCCGGTCGTCGTGCAGGAGGATGCGACGGATGAAGTCCTGATGGTTGCTTATATGAACGAGGAAGCCTATGAGACCACAATCCGAACAGGCAGAATGACTTATTATTCCCGAAGCAGAAAACAGCTCTGGGTAAAGGGCGAGACCAGTGGGCATTTCCAGTATGTGCGTTCTCTGTACGGCGACTGTGACATGGACACGCTGCTGGCCCGCGTGGATCAGGTCGGTGCCGCCTGTCACACAGGACATCATTCCTGCTTCTTCCAGGAGGATCTGCCGGATCACGCCGGCGTGCGGACAAACAATCCGCAGAAGGTGCTGCAGCAGGTCTACGAGGTGATTGAAGACCGGAAGCGTCACCCGAAGGAAGGCTCCTACACCAATTATCTGTTTGACAAGGGAATAGACAAAATCCTGAAAAAGCTTGGAGAAGAGGCCACGGAGACCGTAATTGCGGCCAAGAATCCGAATCCCACCGAGACGGTCTATGAGATGGCGGATTACCTTTATCACATGATGGTGCTGATGGTGGAAAAGGGACTGACCTGGGAAGATATTACCGCGGAACTGGCGAGACGGGAGTAGGACAGGAAGATCAGATTATGGGCATGGAAGAGATCAAAAACGCGAGAATCAAGGAGATCACTGCGGAAATCCTGCGGGATTACCAGAAGGGCAGAGCGATCGACAAAACCGACGTATTCAAACAGCCGGATAAGGAAGCCATTGTCGATATCGTCACCAAGCTGATGCAGATCCTGTTTCCGGGCTATTACCGCGACCGGATCTATCGCAGCTACAACTATGACAACCGCATCTCGGTGCTGATCGAGGACGTCCTTTACAATCTCGAAAAGCAGATCACCATTGCACTCCGGTACAGCCCGGTCTATCAGGATGTGACCGAGGAGGTCGTGCGGGCGCGCGCGGAGTGCGTCGCAATTGAGTTCTTCCACCGGGTTCCGAAGCTCCGGGAATACATCGATACGGATATCCAGGCTACTTTTGACGGCGATCCCGCCGCGTTCAACACCGAAGAGATCGTTCTGTCTTATCCGGGCCTGTTTGCGACTTCTATCAACCGGATCGCACACGAGCTGTATCTGCTGCAGGTCCCGATGATCCCCCGTATCATGACTGAGTATGCACACAGCAACACCGGCATCGATATTCACCCCGGCGCCACCATCGGGAAATATCTGATGATCGATCACGGCACCGGCATCGTCATCGGCGAGACCTCCATCATCGGAGAGCACGTCAAAATATACCAGGGCGTCACAATCGGCGCGCTGTCCACAAAGGGTGGACAGAATCTGCGCGGAAAAAAGCGCCATCCCACCATCGAGGATTACGTCACGATCTATTCCGGCGCCTCCATCCTGGGCGGTGACACGGTGATCGGAGAGGGAACGACCGTCGGTTCCAACGCATTTATTACTTCTTCACTGGATTCAGGGACCCGGGTGAGTGCTGCCAACCATAAACAGGAATAGATTTCAGGTCATGCAGGGAACGGATCAGGAAAAGAAAAAATCCGGAAGAACGGACATACAGTGCGCAGTTCTGATTGCCCTGTGCTTTCTGCTGACTTCCATGGCATGGCTTTCCTGGGAGTACCATCTGCTGACGCAGATCCCGGCACAGCTGTCGGATCTGAGCACCATGGTCGCAGGATACCTGCTGCAGGCTGCAGGCATCGGCATCTATGCGGTCCTGCTGCGGCGCGTTCCCCGGCTTCTGCACCAGATGATCCCGCTCATTCTTATTCTGCATATTCTCTGTATGATTCCGGCCGTACTGAGCCCTTTTCCCGCCGGGACGCTGGTCTTCGGACTTCTCATGAATCTGGTCTGCGGCATCATCGCGGGCTGGTATCTGCATGTTCTGACGGAATCGGCCTCTGCAGCGCATAAGGCCGCCGTCTTCGGAACCGGATACGGCATTTCCATCCTGGCCATGTGGCTGCTTTCCCATCTGGGAAGTTCCTATTACCTGATCATCTGCATTGTTCTGACCGCGGCTGCCGTCTACGCCGCCGTATGGTACGGAAAGACACTTGGAAAAAAGGCTGCCGGACAGGAAGCCGGCCATCCGGAAAAGAAACCGGCTGACCGCACTTTCCTGATTCTGGCGGGCGTGCTGGTCCTGCTGTTCAGCATCGTCAACAGCAGCGGCTTCGCTTTTTCGTCCGCGGATCTCGGTCAGGCGGTGAATGTCGAGTTCTCACGCCTTGCCTATGCTGCCGGACTGGTCATCGCAGGCATTGTCTCAGATCGCAGCCGGAAATACGGTGCAGTCTGCGCGCTGGCCGCGCTGATGATTCCGTTCATCATCCTGGCCCTGCGGGGAGAACCGGTTTCTGTCGTGATTTTCTGGCTTCTGAGCTATCTGACCTTCGGATTCTATTCCGTCTTCCGGATTATCCTTTTTTCCGATATTGCCGCCGAAAGGAACCTTCTGTACCTTTCCGGCTTCGGTCTGCTGATCGGCAGAATCGGTGACGCCGCGGGAGAGACCATCTGCCTGGTCCTGGAAGAGAGGCCGGCTGTGCGCATTATTTTGACTGCCGTCCTGTTTGCGGCTGCCGTTGCTGTCTTTTTCCGGCTGTACCAGACGCTGTATGTCCCGGAGGCAGAGCAGCAGATGAGCGAGAGAGAGCGGTTTCTGCGCTTCTCCATGGAGCATGACCTCTCGGCGAGAGAGCGCGACCTGCTGCAGCTTATTCTGGACGGAAAGACGAACGGGGAGATCGCGGATCAGCTTTTCATCTCGGAAAATACCGTCAAGTTCCATGTCAAGAACATCCTTCAGAAGACCGGCTGCAGAAACCGGAACGATCTGGTCGCTGCTTACATTTCCTTCTTCCAGGCCTGAAACGGCCGCCTACCCCAAAACTACCCCCTTAAAACAACAGCCTACCTTATTCAATACTGCTGTCTGACACCGTCCTGGCTTATAAAGAATATAGAAACATTTTTTTATTCTATGTGTCGGCAGAGTCAAACAGTATCTTAAAAAGGCAGGTGAAAAATGATGAAGAGAAAGCAGGCTGTGGCTGCAGGTTTAGCCCTTTGTCTTGTGTTGTGCCATATCCCGGGGATCCGGGCGGAGGCAGCAAAAGATGTCTGGATCGACAATACAGTCGACAACAGCGTGTCAACTGTCAGGGGAGCAATACAGATTACAGGCAGCGGCGGCGAACAGGCCGGTTATAAAGAGAAACAGACGATCAGCGAAAAAGATTTCCAGGTAACATTTTCCAATCCAAAATCCGAGGCGGTCCAGAGTGAAATCGATACCGTAACCACTGAGGTGTATAATACTGCCACTGCGATTAAAAACAGAGGCAAGAGCGGTGAGATCCACTTATCGACTACCGAAAGCACCGGCAAGGTATGGGATAACCGCAAGTATGAGACCATTGAAGACGGCGACGCGATCCTGATCGGTGATACAGACTACATCACCGGCGGTTACGGCGTGCCGTCAGGGGATATGACCCAGACGCATATTGCTTCGGGTGATTACGGAAAAGAGACATTCTACCTGGTAGAAGTCAACGGCTGGGTCAGCGGCTGGGACATCGCCGTGACCAATGACGGAAACGGCACAGCTTCCGCGGATCTGACGGCCAGCCTTCAGGATGAAACCGTCTCCATCACAGCCACGCCCAACGGCGGATACAAGTTCAAAAACTGGGAAGTCGTCTCCGGCGGTGCGTCGCTTGGCAGCTCCACGTCCGCATCCACAAGCTTTATGATGCCCGGTGCAGATGTTCAGCTGAAAGCGGTTTTTGAACAGGAGAATCAGGAGGAGCCTGGAGATCCCGTTGAGCCTGAAAATCCCGGGCAGTCGGATCAGCCCGAAAAGCCTGTACAGAACGGCGGACAGCATACACACACCTATGAGTGGATGGTGATCAAACAGCCAACTGTAAAAGACGACGGCGAAAAAGTCTACGCCTGCACGCAGTGCGGTGCGGTTTATCAGGGCGTTCTGCTTTCCGGATATCCGGAATTCCTGAATGACGCAGCAGCCAGAATCAGGAGCGCTGCCCCGAATGCGACAGTCCTGATCAGCACCGAGCGCTGGATCAGCATCAACAGCACAGTTCTGGACGAGCTCGCAAAGCGCACAGATGTCACCCTGGTCATTGAATATGTCGACCACGGCGCAAAGTACAGAGTGGCCATTCCGGCAGGGACGAATCCTGAGACCCTGAAGGATGAGCAGGGATACGCGGGCTTCAGATTCCTTGCAGTCAAATTCGGAGCTGCGCCGGTACAGTAAGGAATAATTACTGCCTGAGCCCGACATAGAAAACAGTTTCAGAAAAAGCGTGCCATGTCTGAAAAGACACGGCACGCTTTTTATGTTCAGTTCAGTAGTATTTGCACGATTATGCGGTTATATCAGTTCAGATTTGTATGCCCACACGGTTGTTTCAGTTCAGCATCTGTACGACCACGCCGTTGTTCAGAGCACACAGCTGCAGCCATTCCACATAGCCGGTCTTATCACACTGCGCGGCGAGCGGATAGCCCTTCGGCAGGGTCATACGGAACTGATGTCCCTGATAGGGGAAGGCGGCTGCAAGCGTGACATCGGGGCGCATATTCAGAGCAGCCGCAACATTCACATCATAGGCCATGGGCTGCAGTGCCGGAACGACGACTGTCGCATTCGGGGTGGCCCCCAGAATAGTCTGTACGGTCTGATAGCACAGAAGCGGGCTGCGCGTCTCGGTTGCAATGACCGGAGCCACGGGAGCAGCCGGAACTGCAGGGGCCGGAGCACCGGGCGCAACCGCCGTGCCGACCGTCACAGTCGTCGCATCAACTTTATGGCCGTCATTGGTAATGCAGTTGACCACCGCCTGGCCGGGTCCGACGCCGGTGACTTTGCCGTCGGGAGCAACGACAGCGACAGCCGGATTGCTGCTGACATAGGTTACAGACTTATTCTGCGCATTGGCAGGCTGAATATTCGGCGTGATGTAGAAATACTGATTAATAGCCAGTGTAGCGGTCGTAGGCGTGACCCACACGCTCTGTACGGCAATACCGCCGTTTCCGCCGCCTCCGCCGACAGAGACCTGGACCTTCGCAGTGTATCCGTTGTCGTCCGTCCTGACAGTCAGGGTGGCAACACCCGGATTGATGCCGTGAACCAGACCATCCGGATCTACCTTCGCGATCGCGGAGTTGGTGGAACTCCAGCTCACGCGCGTGTTTGTCGCATTGTTCGGCTGGATATCCGCAACGACTTTCTGCATCTCACCGACACCCAGATTTAATGATTCCGGATGTACAATAACACCGGTGACAGCAATCCGCGACGGTTCAGGCGTTCTGACAGTAATGTATGCAGTATCTGAGTCCACCTGAGTGCCGTTTATATACAGAGCAGCCGTGATATAGGCGGTGCCGTTGGAAACACCGGTCACATTCGCGGCCATTCCGCCGCCGGATACAGAAGCAACACCGGGATGACTGGTGCTCCAGCGGATATCCATTGAGCCGGTGCTGTTGGAATAAACAGAAGCAGTGACAGTCGTTGAAGAACCCGGGCGGATCTCTGAATCGTGTGCATAGACAGAGATATACGCGTAAGTCTCCATCCCCGGATCAGAGCTGCCGGAATCATCGCCGTCAGAGGGATAGAGATCGCCGTCACCGCCGTCCCATTCAAAGTGTTCTTCCACTTCGAAATCGACTTCGGCATCAGCTTCGTCCGCGCGGACGCTGAGCGGCCGGAACAGAAGTGCTGAGAACAGCAGAGCGGCCAGCCCGGCAAAGAGGATTGAATAGAGTTTTCTGTGCATGCTGTTCACTTCCTTTCTTATTAATGGCGTCAGAGGACGCATTGATATCATATTTTGCCTGATTATGCCTGATTTCCGGCGCTTTCATTCCGATGCAGATTCACATAGGAAGCTGCTTCCTTGCGGCGGTCTTCCTCGATGGCCGCATAATGGCGCCTTGTAGTGTTGACATCCTTGTGTCCCAGAACATCTGCCACCAGATAGATATCGCCCGTTTCGCGATATAAAGAGGTGCCGAAGGTGCTCCGCAGCTTGTGAGGCGTAATTTTCTTCAGACTGGTGACAAGCTGGGCGTACTTTTTGACCAGCTTTTCCACTGCACGGACCGTGATCCGCCGGTTCTGAAGCGAGAGGAAGAGAGCATTCTCATGGCCGTCCAGCGGAATAATCTGGTGCCGCTCGGCCAGATAAGCCTTCAGCGCTTCCTCCACCTCATCATTGAAATAGACAATCGCATCATATCCGCCCTTGCGGTGGACCTTGACGCCGTTTTCACGGAAATTGATGTCATTTAAGTCAATTCCGACCAGCTCCGAGACACGGATACCGGTTCCGAGCAGAAGAGTCAGAATTGCGGTATCGCGCACCTTGGTCTTTTCATGGAACTTCTGCTGGGATTTAGTCAGAGAATCGCCTGAATCCACTTCATCCAGAAGTGTCACCACCTCATCCTGGTCCAGGCGGATGATAGCTTTTTCATGCAGCTTCGGCGTACGGATCAGAACCGCAATATCCCGGTCAATCATTTCCGATGTGAAGAAATATTTATACATACTGCGCAGCGCGGAGAGCTTGCGCGCTTTGCCGCGCTCATCATTGGTAAAAACCTTTCCGTCTTTTTCATAGTAGGAGAGGTAGTCCATGTATTCCTCCAGATCGGTTTTAGTCAGTTGATCCAGAAGAGAAAGCGGAAAATCCGGAATCGCCATTCTTGCACATTCCGGGTTATTCGCATGCAGATACTCAAAAAAGACCATGAGGTCGTGCGCATAGGCGACCCGGGTCCTGGTCGAAGTGTTATCGGCAATTCCACGGAAATACTGACGGCAGAACCGGGGGAGTTTAGAAGAAAGCTCACGCAGCTTGTGCGTGTTTTTGATGTCGACTTCCTGTGAATAGGTTTCGGCTCCAGTTGTGCGCTGCAAAGGGAGGCCTCCTTTCTGAAATACATTTACATTATAACACATTCATTGTGCTATAATAATATTTGGCAAAGTCCGGGCCGGAAAGGGGCGGCAAGTTGAAGAAAAAGCTGAGTAGAAAACAGATCACATGGGGACTGACCATCTTCCTGGCAGGAGCGGCAATTCTGCTTGTCTATTTCATTCTGTCAAGAATTACGGTCATTCTGGGGACGACCGGGAAAATTCTGCAGGGACTGTCATCGGTCCTGTACGGCATTGTCATTGCTTATGTATTTACACCGGTCCTGAACTTTTTTGAGCTCAAACTTCTGAAGCCCCTGTTTAAAAAGCTGAATGTGGACGTCAGCGCGAATAATCCACGCGGTTTCCGCCGCATGCGCCGGATTTCCGTTGCGCTGACAATCTGCTTTATTATCGGCATTCTGTTTGCGTTTTTCCGGTTTGTAGGTCCGCAGGTGGTTTCCAGTATTCAGACCATCGTCAGCAATTTCAGTGTCTATGTAGATAATATACAGAATTTCCTATCAGAGCATCTCAAGAACAATCCGGAACTGGCAAATGGTATTGACAGCTTTATGCAGTCGTCTGAGGCCAGAATAGACGAATTCATGGAAAAGACCGTCAATCCGGCAATTTCGACCGCAATCACGAGAATTTCCAAGAGCATCATATCCATCGTCCGGAATGTGTTCAACTTTACGGTCGGACTGATTGTTTCCGTCTATCTGTTTTATTCCAAAGATAAACTGGCAGGGCAGTTCAAGCAGATCATTTACGCGTTATTCAAAGAGGAGACAGCCAACGAAATCGTCTCGGAATGCCGCTACATCCACCGGGTTTTCGTCGGTTTCCTGACCGGCAAAATTCTGGATTCGATTATTATCGGTATTCTGTGCTTCATCTGCATCAAGTTCATCGGAACGCCGTTCCCGGTCCTGATTTCCTTTATCATCGGCGTCACCAACATCATTCCGTTCTTTGGCCCCTATATCGGCGGAATCATCGGTTCCCTGATCGTTTTCATGGTAGATCCGCTGCAGGCGCTGTATTTCCTGATTTTCGTCATTGTTCTGCAGCAGTTTGACGGAAATATCCTGGGACCGCTGATCCTCGGTGATTCCACAGGTCTTTCCAGCTTCTGGGTCATCTTTGCAATCATGTTCTTCGGGGCCATGTTCGGCGTGGCAGGATGGGTAATCGGCGTGCCGGCTTTTGCCGTAGCTTACGACCTGATTCGCAGAAAGATTCATTCTACACTGGAAAAGAAGAAATATCCGTCGGATCTGTCGCCCTATATGGATCTGGCCTACATAGAAAACGGAGAATTGCTGCCGCACAGCGACGAAAATATCAAATACAACGCACAGCAGCCCGGATCCAACTGGAAGCGTCTCCTGCATATTAAGGACAGCAAAGCAGCCCAGAAGGCCAAAGCCATCGCAGGGAAGCTTCAGAATGATCAGAAGTCTTCGCAGGCGCAGAAAACTGCTGTGGCCGATGCGGAATCACCGGAAGTATTACCTGAAAAAACAACAGAAGGAAAGAAATAAGCTCTTATGCGATTTATTGTGCAGCGCGTTCAACAGGCCAGCGTGGAGGTCGATGGGAGAGTAGTAGGAGAGATCGGGAAGGGATTCCTGGTCTTTGTCGGAATCAGTGCTCTTGACACGGCTGAAATTGCGGATAAAATGATTTCAAAGCTGATCCGTCTTCGGATCTTCGAAGACAGTGAAGGCAAAACAAATCTGAATCTGGAAACTGTGAATGGCAGTTTGCTGATCATTTCACAATTTACATTGTATGCAGACTGCAGAAAAGGCAACAGACCTTCGTTTACGCATGCAGCGCCGCCTCAGTTTGCCGAAGAATTATACGAATATATTCTGAAAAAATGCGAAGAAACGGTTCCGGTGGTTCAACACGGGATTTTTGGTGCAGAAATGAAGGTTTCCCTTCTCAATGACGGCCCATTTACAATCTGGCTGGACTCGGAGGAAATATTATGAGTGATTTCGTCGAAAATGTGATGGCGGATGCGGGTTCGGTTTTACCGGAAGATGAACTTCATTTTATTCATTATTTGCCCGCAAAACTGGCTGTTTACAGCGAAAAAAACGGCGTTTTTCATTTTTTGACCTCCAGCTATTCGTTAAATAAATTTCTGACCGGTTCTGAGGACGGATTTGAGGAGGTTTCGCAGATCCTGACGACCAACCCGCCGGACCATATTCATCCGAATGACTTACAGCACCTGATTGATCTGGAGCGTTATGCCATTGCCAATCCGGATCGGGAATTCAGCATGGTTCTGCAGATCCGTTCCGACCATTTCGGCGGCTATCGTTACCTGCGTGCAGAATGTCAGGCCAGGATCACCGCATCGGGCCTTCCGCTGTTTTATGTCGTCTTTGTCGATATGAACAACTCAATCAATGAGAATAAACTGCGTGAAAAGCGCCGCAAGTTCCAGCTGAATGAAATACACGCAGTCAGTCAGCAGATTCAGATCATCTGTGATGATCTGCGCGCACAGAAAAACAATTACGAAACGGTTGACCTTGAGACAGCGGTATTAATCGCTGAGGAACTGGATCGGATCTACAACAACATCAATGACGTGATCCACGGATAAAGCCCTGAAATAATAAAAAAACAGGCATATAACTATTCGTTAAACCTGCCTTTTGCGAACAATAAGAGAGAGCCGGACGGACGGCTCTCTCTTTATGAGCGCATCC
>CAMOXX010000065.1 GCA_946629475.1 uncultured Blautia sp.
CCTCCGACCAGCGACATCGGTGTGACCGAAATCCTCTTGTTGACAATCGGGATTCCGTATTCCATCGAAATCTTCTCTCCGGTAGACACCAGGTCGCGGGCATAGCGCGTGATTTTTCGGTAGATATTATCCTCCAGCCGGGAAATGTCCGAATCAATACAGTCCAGAAGGCTGATTCCCATCGTGATGGTCCGCACATCCAGATTCTCCTGCTCGATCATTTTGTTTGTCTCGTTCACTTCAAAGATATTAATCATGGAAGGCCCCTCTCAGATTCTGTGCATCCTGTTAAAGATATCCTCGTGCTGACAGTGAATCACCACTCCGATTTCGTCTCCCAGGTCAGAAAGCTCCTTTGCGAGTGTACCATGATCCTTGTCCGATGCACTGGTGTCGGCCACCATCATCATGTTAAAATATCCCTGAACGATCGTCTGCGAGATGTCAAGCACGTTCACCTGGTTATTGGCCAGATAGGTGCAAACCTTCGCGATAATGCCGACCGTGTCATTTCCAACTACCGTAATGATTGTTTTTTTCATGTCTGTCTGCTCCTAAAACTGTACTACTTCGGACATTTGTTCCCTGTGCGCGACCCGGATATAAAAATCCGATGCCTTGTAGGGGTTATCCCCCATTGTCACTTCGGAGCATACGGTCTCGAAGGCCAGCTGTTCATAATTGTTTTCCTTGCTCAGATGTCCTAAAAACACAGCCTTGATATTGTCGTGCAGAAGCTCACACAGCATACGCCCTGCATCCACGTTGGACAGGTGCCCCCGGTCGCCCAGGATCCGCTGTTTCAGTGGATAGGGATACCGGCCGACCTCCAGCATGTTCACATCATGGTTTGATTCTATGAGAAGGGCGTCCAGGCCCTTCAGATGATCGGTTATATATTCGGTATATTTTCCAAGGTCCGTCGCAATGCCGACCGCCCCGGTTCCGTTTTCGATCCTGTAGCCCACCGGCTGCGCCGCGTCATGCGGAATCGTAAAGGGCAGAATTTTCAGATCCCTTATGATAAACGGCTCGTCCTCCCGGATCTCCCGGATCAGTCCGTCGGGGATTTTCCCCGCCGCGCCGCTTCGCATAATGGCATCCGCTGTTCCTCCTGTCATGTAGATCGGGACGGAATATCTTCTCGCCAGAACCCCGAGCCCCTGAATATGGTCCGAGTGTTCATGGGTCACCAGGATCGCATCCAGGTCCTTTCCCGTAAGCTCCAGCTCGTTCAGTCCTTTTTCAATCCGCTTTCCGCTGATTCCCGCGTCCACCAGCACATGGGTATTCTCGGAACCCGCGTAGATACAGTTGCCGCTGCTTCCGCTGGCAATACTACAGAATCTCATTCTTATTCAACCTTTCCATGATCTGCATTTCGGCTTCCTCCGGCGTTCCGCTGTTGTCGATCACAAAATCCGCATGGCTCCGGAAATCCTCATCCGGCATCTGGGCCGCCATGATGCTGCGCGCTTTTTCCTCCGTATAGCCCCGAGCATCGCGAAGCCTGCGGATGCGCGCCTGCTCATCAGCATACACGTACCAGATTTCATCCAGAAAGTCCTGATAATGGTCTTCCAGAAGAAGCGCCGCCTCCACGACAGCGATTTTTCGCCCGGCCAGTGCCTCCTTTTCGAGGGCTTCCTGAATGTAGTCCTTCACCGCCGGATGAATGATCTCATTCAGCTTCTGCCTTTTTTCCGCCTCTGCAAATACTACATCGGAAATCCGTTTCCGGTCAAGCGTTTTATCCGTTTTTATGATCTCCGGTCCAAAAAGGCTGATAACCGGGGCATAGCAGGGCATGCCCGGCTCCATCACAATGTGCCCCACCTCATCGGCCTGGAGCACAAAAGCATCATATTTTTCCTGAAGAAAGGCCAGCAGCCGGCTTTTGCCGGCCCCGACCCCTCCCGTCAGTCCTATCTTCAACATATTTTACTTTGCCTCATACCAGCTGTTCCCCTGATGCATATCCACCTCAAGCTCCACCGACAGGTGCGCCGCGTTTTTCATCTCTTCAACAAGAATCACGGCCGCCCTCTCCGCATCGGAAACAGAAGCCTCGATCAGAAGCTCGTCATGTACCTGGAGAACCAGTGCCGCGTCCAGCCGCTCCTCGGCAAGCCGACGGTACACGCGGTTCATCGCGATCTTGATAATATCAGCCGCGGTTCCCTGAATCGGAGAATTCATCGCTGCTCTCTCCCCAAAGGATCTCTGCATGAAATTGCCGGATTTCAGCTCCGGAACCGGCCTTCTGCGCCCGTACATCGTCTCGGCGTAGCCCTTCTCCTTCGCGTCCGCCACGAGTGAATCCAGAAATTCCCGGATCTTCGGGTAGGTCTCAAAATACTTTTCGATGTAATCCGCCGCTTCCTTCCGCGTGATCGAGAGGTCCTGGGAAAGCCCGAAGGAGCTGATTCCATAGACGATCCCGAAATTGACCGCCTTTGCGTTCCGCCGCATGAGAGGGGTCACCTCGTCAAACGGTACATGGAACACCTGGGAAGCGGTAAGCTGATGGATATCCTGCGCCTCCCGGTAGGCTGCGATCAGATTTTCGTCCCCCGACATATGTGCGAGCACACGCAGCTCGATCTGGGAATAGTCCGCATCCAGAAAAACATATCCGTCCTTTGGAATGAACACCTTGCGGATCTCCCGGCCAAGCTCCATCCTCACCGGTATATTCTGCAGGTTCGGCTCAGTACTGCTGATGCGTCCGGTCGCGGTGATCGTCTGGTTGAACGTGGAATGAATCCTCCCGTCCTCCTGAATCACAGAGGTCAGGCCGTCAGCATAGGTCGATTTCAGCTTGGCCAGCTGCCGGTACTCCAGAATATCCCGCACGATCGGATAATCCGGGGCAAGCTTTTCCAGGATGTCCGCCGCAGTGGAGTAGCCTGTTTTTGTCTTTTTTCCTCCCGGAATCGACAGCTTTTCAAACAGGATCACCCCCATCTGCTTCGGAGAGTTGATGTTGAACTCCTCCCCGGCTTCCTGCCAGATCTGCTGCTCAAGTTCAGAAATGCGGACCTTCAGCTTTTCCCCGTAGGAAGTGAGTTCCTCCCCCTTCACCCGGATTCCGGCCTTTTCCATCCCGTCAAGGGTAAAGATCAGGGGCAGTTCCATCTCCTCATATATTTTTCTCATTCCGGTCTCCGAAAGCCGGGCAAGAAGCGGCTCCCGGGACAGCAGTGAAACACCCGCCGACGCTGATGCCAGCCTGAACACGCTCTCCTCGTCCTCGGCATACGCTTTCTCCGGGGTTTTCTTCCCGATCAGCTCCTCCCTGGAAGGAACCAGGATCCCGCCCAGGTATTCCTGCGCGACATCCTCATAGCTGAAGGAAGATTTGAGCGGGTTCAGCAGGTATGCGGCAACACCTGCGTCAAATATTTTATCATCGGAAGAGAGAGCCGCATGCTTTAAGAGAGCTTTAACATCCATCGAGCAGATCACCGGTCCGCCCGACAGGCTGAGGATTCCCTCCGCGATGCACTTTCCAGGGAGGTCCGGTCCCGCCGGCATCACATATACTTCATGACCCGGAAGGGCTGCCGCCGCGCACAGGATCTCTGATCCTGAAGCGATAACCGATATCCCGACTGCCTCCTTCTCGGCGGCCTTCCGGAAAACACTGCCGCAGCCTTCCTCGTCCGTGATGGTGAAATACTCCGCTTCCTGAATCGCTTCGCGGATCTCCGTCTCCTCAAACCGGCTGAGAAGGTTCCGGAATTCCAGGCGGCGGCACATCTCGTACGCCTCCTTTGTGTAATAATTTCCGGTCTTCATCTCCTCTGCACTGATCTCCACCGGCACATCCGTATTGATGCGGGCCAGCTTTCGGCTCAGCTCCGCAAGATCAAAGTGATCACGAAGGGCCTCCTGGACCTTTTTCCCTTTGATCTCTCCTTCATGGGCCTTCACATTATCGATATCTCCGTAGGCGGCAATCAGCTTTGTCGCCGTTTTTTCCCCCACTCCCGGAAGTCCCGGAATGTTGTCGGAGCTGTCGCCCATCAGCGCTTTCAGCTCCACGATCTGCGGCGGCGTCACCTGATATTTATCGAGAACCTCCTGCGCGTGGAAGTTCTCAATCGTAGTCTGTCCCTTCACCGTGCGGGGCAGGCGGATCATCACATGGTCACTCGCAAGCTGCAGAAGATCGCGGTCCCCTGAAAGGATCGTTACATCCATCCCTTCCTTTTCTGCCCTCTTTGCCAGCGTACCGAGGAGATCGTCCGCCTCGTAGCCCTCCATGGATACCATGGCAATGCCCATGGCACCCAGCATTTCCTTCAGAAGCGGCACCTGCATAACCAGCTCCTCCGGCATCTTATGCCTGGTGCCTTTATAATCCGAAAACATCTCATGGCGGAATGTCGGGGCATGCGTGTCGAAAGCCACTACCAGGCTGTCGGGTTTTTCCTCTTCCAGCACCCGGAACATGATTGCAAGGAATCCGTAAACCGCTCCTGTATGGAGCCCTTCGCTGTTGGTCAGATCCGGAAGCCCGTAAAAAGCCCTGTTGATCATGCTGTGCCCGTCAATCAGCAGTAATTTTTCACCCATCTCCTCATTCTATCCTTTCCCTTTATCTGCTGCGCATGGAGCGGGACATACTCATACCGCTTCCATACGGTTATCCATAGTACTTCAGGAGGATCAGTCCGACCGCCGCGACAGCCAGAAACAAAACTGTAAATATCACAACCGCCCTCTGGAGCTTCTGGCGAATCAGATGCAGCTCTGACTTTTTCAGATCCTGCTCAAGCAGAATTTTGAAATCCAGATCCGTCTCCGCATCAACCGAAAGCTGATTCAGAGCCTCATTGACGATAAAATGCATCTCCAGCTCGTCATAACAGGAAGGACAGCTGCGCACATGCCGGATGAAATCCTCCATCTGTCCTTCATTCAGTGTATGGTTTATATAGCCGCTGACCAGTTCTTCCGCTTCATAGCATTCCATCCGGGTCACCTTTTCTTATTTCCAAACAATCCTCTTACGATCTGCCTTCCCAGTTCACGGCCCACCGTCGTCATGGCCGATCCGGCCATCTTCGCAACAGGATCCAGCTTCTTCCTGCGCTCTCTTTCCTCGCGCTCCTTCTCTTTACGGATTCTCTCCTCTTCGCGTTCCTTTTCCCGGCGGAGTCTCTCTTCCTCCCGCCGCGCCTTTTCCTCTTCCTTCTCGCGCTCCTTCTGCTCCTTCTCCTTCTGCTTTTCCTCCTCAATGCGCTGCTTTTCGGCGGCTTCCTCATCGAACTGCTGTTTCAGTTTTTCGAAGGCGGAATCTCTGTCAAAACCGGAATCGTACTTTTGTCCCATTCCGTCAGTCATGAGGCAGGTGAACCGTTCCTCATCCGTGATGGACCCCATCCGGCTCTGCGGCGGAAGCACCTTGCAGTATTCCACTACGGAAGGACGTCCTTCCTCATCGAGGAAGGAAATCAGGGCTTCGCCGGTTCCCAGCTCCGTAATCTTCTGCTCTGTCGAGAAGGACGGATTGGCACGGAACGACTGTGCGGCAGCACGGACAGCCTTCTGGTCCGCCGGTGTGTAGGCCCTCAGGGCATGCTGCACACGGTTTCCCAGCTGCGACAGCACCTCATTCGGAACATCCGACGGGCTCTGCGTAACAAAATAGATACCGATTCCCTTAGAACGGATCAGCTTGACCACCTGCTCGATTTTGGTCATCAGGCCTTTCGGAACCGTATCGAACAGAAGGTGCGCTTCGTCAAAGAAGAAGACCATCTTCGGCTTTTCCATATCCCCCTCTTCCGGGAGGTTTTCAAACAGCTCTGTCAGAAGCCAGAGCATGAAGGTAGCATAGAGCTTCGGAGAATTGATGAGCTTCACCGCATGGAGCACATTGATATACCCCCGGCCATACGCATCTGTCCTGATCCAGTCCTGAATATCCAGGGCGGGTTCGCCGAAGAAAAAGCTTCCGCCCTGTTCCTCAAGCGATACCAGGCTCCGTGAGATCGCGCCGATGCTCTGCTTTGTCATATTCCCGTAAGTCACGATATATTCCTGCAGATTCCGGCTGACATACTCAAGCATCAGCCTCAGATCCTTGATGTCAATCAGGAGCAGTTCGTTATCGTCGGCGATCCTGAAGATAATCGAAAGGATATCGCTCTGCGTATCGTTCAGCCCCAGCAATGTTGCCAGAAGGATCGGCCCCATATCGCTGATCGTTGTGCGCAGAGGATGACCGCCCTCGCCCAGCACGTCCCAGATACAGGTCGGGTAAGGCGTGTAGCGGAACCCCTCCAGGCCGAATTTCGTGATGCGTTTCTGCATATCCTCGGTGTTCACGCCCGGCTGGCACATCGAGGCCAGATCGCCCTTCACATCGGCGACAAACACCGGTACACCGCAGTCGCTGAAGGATTCTGCCAGCACCTTCAGCGTGATTGTCTTTCCTGTTCCTGTCGCACCAGCAATCAGCCCGTGGCGGTTGGCCATTTTGGGTATGATGCAGATACTGTCCTTGTTTTCATTCTGTGCCTGACCGATCCAGAGTTTTCCTTCTTTGTACATCTCTTTCCCCCGCTGTTATGCTATGATTCGCCTGGTAAAAGGCTACGGATTGTTCCACACTTCATTCACTTGCCGGAAGCACCGGCACGGTATTCAGTATCTTCATGAATTCTTCGCCTGTGATTGTCTCATGATCATACAGATATTTTGCCAGCTCATGAAGCTTCTGAATATTATCCTGCAGAATCTGCCTTGCTTTGTTGTGCTGGGCCGTAACAAGCTCTACCACCATGCGGTCCAGCTTTGTCTGCGTTTCAAATGAGCATGTCAGGCTGGCGTCGCCTCCCAGGTACTGGTTCTGCATGCTTTCCATCGCCACCATGTCAAATTCGTCGCTCATGCCGAACCTTGAGATCATGGACCTCGCGATCTTTGTCGCCTGCTCTATGTCATTGGAGGCGCCCGTAGTGATGGAATGGAAGATGATCTCCTCCGCCGCTCTGCCGCCCGTCAGTGTCGCGATCTTATTCTCAAGCTCCTCCTTCGTCATCAGGAAGTGCTCCTGCTCGTCCACCTGCATGGTGTAGCCAAGCGCCCCGGATGTGCGGGGGATAATCGTGATCTTATGGACAGGGGCCGACTCGGTCTGCTTTGCAGCCACCAGCGCGTGCCCGATCTCATGGTATGCCACGATCAGCTTTTCCTTGTTGCTCAGAACCCGGTTTTTCTTCTGATAGCCCGCAATGACGACTTCAATGCTCTCCTCAAAATCCGCCTGCGTGGCAAATTTCCGCCCGTCACGGACTGCCCGGAGCGCCGCCTCATTTACGATGTTCGCAAGCTCCGCTCCCGAGGCTCCCGAGGCTGCCTTGGCAATGTCTTCAAAGCGCACCGAATCCGCAACCTTGATTTTCTTCGCGTGAACTCTCAGGATCTCCTCCCTGCCCTTCAGGTCGGGAAGCTCCACGGGGATACGCCGGTCAAACCTGCCGGGGCGCAGCAGCGCAGGATCAAGCGAATCCGGCCGGTTCGTGGCCGCCAGGATCACAACACCCCTGGAGCCGTCAAAGCCGTCCATCTCGGCCAGAAGCTGGTTGAGGGTCTGCTCCCGCTCATCGTTTCCGGCAAAGCCGGAACCATCCCTCTTCTTGCCGACTGTATCGATCTCATCGATAAACACGATGCACGGTGCCTTCTCATTTGCCTGCTTGAAGAGGTCCCTCACCTTTGCGGCACCCATACCGACAAACATCTCGACGAACTCGGAGCCCGAGATTGAGAAGAACGGAACCTCCGCTTCTCCCGCCACGGCTTTCGCCAGCAGCGTTTTTCCCGTTCCGGGAGGGCCGACAAGCAGGGCGCCCTTCGGCATGGACGCACCGATTTCTGCGTATTTATGCGGATTATGAAGATAGTCCACAATCTCGCTCAGGAGCTCTTTTGCCTCGTCCTCCCCCGCGACATCCGTAAATTTGATGCCGGTCGTCGACTTGACATAGACCTTCGCATTGCTCTTTCCGAAGGACATCATGCCTCCGGCCCCTCCCATGGAGTTCATCAGCTTGCCGCTGAGCCAGCGGCCGATGAATATAAAGAGTATGATCGGGAGGACATAACCCACAAGGAGATTGAGCAGCAGGCTCTGTCCCTGGGTTGCGACGGCCTCCATGCTGGTTCCCGCTTTGTAAAGACGGTTTACCAAATCGGGATCGTCCAGACGAACCGTTTTATAAACGGTCTCACGTTCGTTTTCCTTTTTTACATAATAAATATACTCCGACCGGATCTCCGCCTTCGTAACCTTGCCCTCATCCACACTGCTGAGAAAGGACGTATAGTCCGTCTGCTCTATGCTTCGCTCCCGGATGGCAGGGACAACGAGCAGCGTAAACAGAATATACGCAGCGATCGGGATCAGGTAATAGACAAAGGTCGGCAGCTTTTGAGGCATTTTGCCGCCAGGTTTCATAAAATACACCTCATTTCCATATATGCAGTTTGTGTTGCTTCAGCAAATGTAACACTATCCGGAGTTCTATTCAATATAGAACAGACATTTTTTATTTTTTTTATACTTTTTTAATTTCCCGTGTCGCGCCGGCCAGATATTCCCGCTCCTCATCATTAAGAAGCGGAGACAGCTTTTCAAAAACCAGCCTGTGGTACCGGTTCAGCAGCTCTGTATCCTCCTCTCCCAGCAGATCCGTGTCAATCCCATCCAGATCGAAGGGTACCATCGTAAGCGGTTCAAATTCCATATACTGGATATTTTCCGATTTTTCCGCTTTTCTGCAAAGAATCAGATTCTCGTGCCGGATTCCGAACTGTCCTTCAGCATAATAGCCCGGCTCATCCGAAGTAATCATGCCTTCCGCAAAAGCGGCAGTATCCCTGCGGCCTGCCATCTCACGCCAGCGGAATCCGTTCGGCCCTTCATGCACGTTCAGAAAATATCCTACACCGTGCCCGGTCCCGTGGTTATAATCCTTCCCGATACGCCACAGCGGCTCGCGGGCAATGTAATCCAGATTCAGGCCTGTCACGCCCTCCCGGAACTTCGCATTCATCAGGTGCAGATGCCCCTTCAGAACAAGGGTGAAATACTTTTTTTCTTCCTCCGTCACCGGGCCGAGCACGATCGTCCGGGTGATATCGGTAGTGCCGAGAAGATACTGTCCGCCGGTATCCGCGAGGACCATCCCTTTTGCTTCCAGAGGCACATCCGACTCTTCCGTCGCGGAATAATGGCAGATTGCCGCATGACTCCCGTACGCGATAATCGGATCAAAGCTTTCTCCCATAAAGTGATCCTGCTCCCTGCGGAACGAGAGAAGTTTTTCCGCCGCCGATATTTCGGTGATCCTGGTTTTCCCGACATTCTGCTTAAGCCAGATGATAAAACGGAACACTGCGGCACCGTCCAGAATATGGGCCTGCCTCATGTTTTCCATCTCAACAGGGTTCTTCACCGCCTTCATCAGCCGGACCGGATCGTCCTCATTTACGGTGCGGATTCCGTCGGGCAGCGACAGCGCAAGCTTCGCGTTCGTCAGCTCCTCAGTCAGCCACACACTCTTTTCGCAGATTCCGGAAAGATACTCGTATACCTCGTCGTAGCCCCGGCATTCCACACCGTCCTTTCGCAGGGATTCCCTGACTTTTTCAGGCACGGCCCCCTCCTGCACAAAGAACACCGCGCTGTCCATACTAACATACAGATAGGAAAGGATTACCGGGTTGCAGGGCACGTCATTACCGCGCAGGTTCAGAAGCCATGCAATATCGTCGAGCGGACTGATCACAATCCCTTCGGTATTCTGACCCCTCATTTTTTCACGCAGGGTATGCAGCTTATCAGCCCGGCTCTCCCCGCACCACTTAAGGTCAAGCTCGTAAACAGGATTACACGGAAGAGGAGGCCTGTCCTCCCAGATTTCCCCCACAAGATCATAATCTTCCGCCAGCTTTGCGCCGATTTTTTTCATCTCATCCGCAAACTTTTTCTCCTCAGAGCGGCTGACCGTACGCGCATCAAAACCCAGGCACTGCCCTTCCTTCAGCGTATCCGAAATATATCTGTGAACAGACGGAACCCCCGGCTCTCCCATTTTGTACAGAGTCACACACGTTCCGCGCGTTTGCTCCTCCCCCTGGATAAAGTACCGGCCGTCAACCCATAGTCCGACAGAGTCCTGCGTCACCACAGCGCTCCCTGCAGAGCCTGTAAAGCCGGTAATGAACTTGCGGCACTTATAATGATCCCCAACATATTCGGAAAGATGCCAGTCCTCGGTCGGGATATAATAAGCATCAATCCCGTGTTCCCTCATTACTCTTCTCAGTTTTGAAATTCTCTCATCAGTGATATTCATAAGTAAGATTCTCCTGTTTATAATTTCATGCTTTCTCCCCACTTCATGCTCATGTCGGGGCATGCCGCTAGTCCTCTCCTCCACCTGCCGGTAAGCCTGCGTGGGTTCAGGACTTTTGGCCCGATATTCAGGATTCCACGGAATCCCTTCCCCCATTTTATCACATGCTGCGGTAATTTCCTATCTTTTTGTAACGAATCACATGCATTCACCTGAGGCAGCAGACATCCCTCAAAAAGAGCATTCAGAAAATTCCGCTGTGTTTCATCTCATAGGATTTTTCGTATGGAAAAAGTGCCTGAAACTTAGTCTCCTCTATTGCATAATCTTCCAAATGTCAATGACACTTGCGGTAATCATCTTCAAATTTCAGCGAAAATAAGGTACATTTGAAGTAGAGAGTGTGGGTTTTATTTCATCATACCTGATTGGTTTTTTACTACGGAAGAAAGGAGGCTCTACCATGGAATTTAAAGATCAGCTGAACCAATACATGGATATTTTGAATTGTTCAGCGAAAACTCTGGCGGAAGTCTCAACCCTTTCGCCTACCGTGCTCAGCCGTTACCGCAACGGTGAGCGTGTTCCATCTGCGGACAGTGAGCAAATGAAAAAGCTCTGCTATGGCATCTCCGAAATTGCCCAGCAGAGCGGTCATCCTGAATTGAGCGTAAACGCCGTGACGGATGCTTTTATGGAAATCCTGTCCTCAAAAAAACCCGATCCACAGATACTGGGCGGCAAGCTGAATCTTCTGATTTCCACTCTGGAAATCAACCGTGCTGAGCTCTCCCGTTTTCTGAATTATGATCCTTCCTACCTGTCGCGAATCTGTTCCGGGCAGCGGACACCGGCGAACACTGACCAGTTTACTTTGGAGGTCTGCCGGTTTGTTACCCGCCGTTACAGCAGAGATGCAGATATAGAGGCTATCGCAAACCTTCTGGGGGTTTCCAGAGCAGAATTAACGGATGAAGCCGCCATACTGAATCATCTGCATTCATGGTTCGATTCAAAAACAGCAGCCGGATAACCACCGGCTGCTGTTTTATTCTGTCCACGTCATTCCGTGCATCTGCTCCATCAGTTTTTTCATTTCATGCTTCATTCCATTGCACGCTGAAGCTTCATCAAGATACTTGCTGAGGCCGACCTTGTCCCTGTTGTCGCTGAAGAAAACTTCCCATCCGCTGTCCGTCTTTTCCATGCAGATTCTGTGGTTATGCCTTCCGCCGATTTTATAATATCTGCCGGGCACCCTGTGCTGTTTTAAAAACTGCTTCAGTTCATTTGCTGTCATAATGTCCCCGCCTTCCGATGATTTGATGCTTAAGGTTTAAAACAATCCCTTAATAGGTTTTGTTAACAATCACATGTAGTTTTGATTACTGCATTTACTATAACACACCGGGGACCAGAATGCAACAGGTTTTTTATGTTTACTACCACCCCAAGTCCTGACCTGCATAAGGCTGCCTGCAGGCGTGCGGACATAAAGAAAGGCATCTGCTGCGATCTTTACGCCTGTCCCGCTGCGCCGTCCTTGCAGCTGAATCCCTTCGCTGCTAGGCATGCTTCGACCTCCATAATATCATCGGTATGCAGGACAATGATCGGCATCGCCGAATCTCTGTCAAAGGAAAGATA
>CAMOXX010000066.1 GCA_946629475.1 uncultured Blautia sp.
CTCTCATTCCTCATGTGGGCGGTCAAAAACGCGCTACGTCCTGCCCGCCCCATGAAGATACATACACACCCTGTTATTCTTTACTCCGCGACCTGCTCTCAATCTCCGCCTTCATTTTTTCAATAAAGTCGTTCAGCATATAGTTTTCCGTCTGATCTGTCGCCCTGTCACGGACAGAGATATTTCCCTCTGCCTCTTCCTTCTCGCCGACAATAATCATATACGGAACCTTGTCATCCTGACGGGCGCTCCGGATCTTGTATCCGACCTTCTCGTTCCTGTCATCCAGCTCCACACGGAAGCGCCTGTTCCGCAGCTCCATGTAAACCTTCTCAGCATAGTCCAGATATTTTTCCGAAACCGGGATCACCTTGACCTGTACCGGTGCGAGCCACAGCGGGAAGATTCCCTTGGTCTCCTCTGTGAGATATGCCATAAAGCGGTCGAGGCTTCCGAGAATCGCTCTGTGAAGCACAACCGGGGTTTTCTCGGACCCATCCCTGTCCGTGTATTTCAGGTCGAATTTTGCCGGCAGGCAGAAATCGAGCTGGCAGGTCGAAAGGGTATACTCCGCGCCTACTGCCGGCTGCACATTTACATCCAGCTTCGGCCCGTAAAACGCTGCCTCACCGATCTCCTCGGTAAAATCGATGCCGAGCTCCGTCAGGACCTCGCGGAGAGCTGTCTCCGCGCGCTCCCACATTTCATCATCCTGATGATACTTTACTTTATCCTCAGGATCTCTGAGTGAAAGCACACAGCGATAGTCAGTGATATTGAAATCCTTATAGACTTCAAAAATCAGATCCACGACACTGGCAACCTCATCCTTGATCTGCTCCGGT
Source organism: uncultured Blautia sp. (assembly GCA_946629475.1). Taxonomy (GTDB): domain Bacteria; phylum Bacillota; class Clostridia; order Lachnospirales; family Lachnospiraceae; genus Blautia_A. Next base: position 846 of record CAMOXX010000066.1, read on the forward strand.
GTCACGAACAGGTGGGCATCATTCTGGCAGAAATGCCGCCCTCTCTCAATACCCTTCAGCGTGCCGCTGGGCTCATACCGGAAATCATGCGCGATCTCGCCGATGCGGATCGGAAGATCCCTGTAGGAGTGAGGCTGGTTTGCGTAAATCATCATATGATGCGGGCAGTTCATGGGACGAAGCACAAACTGCTCCTCCTCAAGCTCCATAACCGGGAACATATTCTCCCTGTAATGCTCCCAGTGTCCGCTGGTCTCATACAGCTTCACGGTACCTACGCAGGGCGTCATAACATGCTGATACCCCAGCATGCGTTCCTTGTCCTTGATATAGTCCTCCAGCTCCTGCCAGATGATATATCCCTTCGGAAGAAACATAGGCAGTCCTTTACCGACCAGATCATCTGTCATAAAGAGCCTCATCTGCTTGCCGATGCGGCGGTGATCCCTGGCTTTTGCCTCTTCCACTCTCTTCTCATAGGCTTCCAGCTCTTCCTTTGTGAGGAAGGCGGTACCTTTCAGACGGGTGAGCATCTTGTTCTTCTGATCATTCTTCCAGTAAGCGCCGGAAACGGCTGTCAGTTTAAAGGCCTTCAGTGCCTTTGTGTAGGTGATATGCGGCCCGCGGCACATGTCGATATAGTCGCCCTGCTGATAGAAAGTGATCACCGCATCCTCCGGAAGATCCCCGATATGCTCAACCTTATACTTTTCGCCTCTGCTCTCCATCAGCGCAACCGCCTCGTCGCGGGGAAGCGCATACACCTTAAAGGGCAGATTCTCCTTGGTGATCTTCTTCATCTCCGCTTCGATGGCTGCCAGGTCATCCTCGCTCAGCGATTTTTCTCCCATATCTATATCATAATAAAAACCGGTCTCCGTTGACGGACCGTAGGCAAAATGCGCGTCCGGATAAAGTCTCTTCACAGCCTGTGCCATAATATGGGCTCCCGAGTGCCTCAGCACTTCGGTTTCCATTTCCTTCGGGCAGTCACCTGCATGTCCGTCATTGAACAAGATTTTCATAAATAATATCCCTCCATGTTTCCTTCTATAGTCTTGTTATTAACTATTGTACCTTTGAGGCTCAGGAGATGCAACAGTAAACTCTGACAAATTTATAACAAACTGTCTCCGGTATCCTATGCACCGATCACCGCAAGTACAGCAAAACCGACGATGGAGACAACCGTTGATAAAGACAGCACTGACGACACATACACCCTCTGCCCGGCGTCATCTGCAAATACCGGCAGAACAAACGGCGGCGGGAGGATGAACATTACATTGATTGCATGCAGCATGCCAGAATCCTTCAAGAACAGGTTCAGCACCATGATCATTACAAACCGCAGGGCCATCATGATAACAAATCGGAGGGCAACCGCTTTTCCCGCAGAAGCCCATGGAATATCCGAAAATACCAGATCATATCCTATTGTCAGAAGAATGATCGCGCTGGTGGGAGCTGAGATAAAGTCCGTACATGCCGTCAAAACCCCACTGATTCCCGAAGGAGTGAGTGCCTGAAACAGTCCGGTTGCCCCGATCAGCACGCCTGATGCAATCGCTATGATCGTAGGTGACAAAACCATCTCTTTCATGAGCTCGGGGATATTCTTTTTGTGCGGATCATTCAACCCCAGCAGAATCTTATAAATGGTAAAAACAAATAGAACCTGGCCCAGATCCAGACGTGCCATCGCAGCCAGCTCCCCGGAACCGTACAGCATATTGAACAGAGCATAGCCCAGCATTCCGGCTTCAAAGCCTGTCGTCAGGAAGGGTATGAACCTGGAATTCATATGGAATACTTTTTCTGCCAGCCATCCTAAAAGCCATGCTGTAAAGCATACCGCAAACATCAGGAGCGGAACAATAATATCCATCAGGGAATATTTCGAAGAGGCGAATACTCCGATCAGTACCGCCGGAAGCGTAATATTCACAACCACGCTTTTCAGGGCATTGATTCCTTCTCTCGATATGATCTTCCTTTTCCTGCATATCATGCCGATAACAAGCATAATAATGACCGGAAGAATTGTCTGTAATATCTCAACAAATCTGCTCATATGTATAAATCTCCTCCTCAGGCAAAAAACCGCCGGTTATCCGGCGGTTTTTTGCCTGATACTTACATCACTCCGGCTGGCTGTCCAGCAGAGGACGCATCATGGCAACAGCCTGATCAATGTCCTCTTTCCATTCCGCCCGTCCGACATCCCACATCTCCGTCACAAAACGGCGGGCACCGGCTTTCCATGTCTCACGGATTACCGCAGGAAAATCCACATGTCCCGTCCCAAAAGGAACTTCCCGGAATACTCCCGGCACGGTTTCCTTCAGATGAACCGCGTCAATATGCCCAATCCCGCTCCGAATATCCGCCAGCACATCGGTACCGTATAAAACCGCGGCATTTGTAATATTACCCATATCCGGATATACTCCTAGATAAGGAGAATTTACCCGGTTTACATAGACCATGGCTTTTTCCACCGTGTTCATAAACTCGGTCTCCATCGTCTCAAAGCCCATGACAACCCCGTATTTTGCTGCTAACCTCTCGCATTTTTCCAGGTTTTCACCAAATCTCGCAACCGTATCCGGTGTCGATTTTTCATAGTAAACATCATATCCGGCAAGCTGAATTATACGGATTCCGAGATCTGCCGAAAGCTGCAGCGCTTTTTCCATGATCTCCATTCCTCTTGCGCAGACATCAGGATCCGCGCTTCCGATCGGGTATTTCCGATGTCCGGAAAGACACATGGAACCGAGCGGCAGGTCCACCTCATACATCGTACGGATCATTTCCAGCCTCTCATCCTTTGTCCATTCCAGTCTGGAAAGCTTTGCGTCCGTCTCATCAATGCTGATTTCAACAAAATCATATCCCGCGTCTTTCGCGGTCTGCAGTTTTTCCTTCCATGTCAGGCTGGAAGGCATCGCCTTTTCATACAAACCCAGCTGATATTTTTTCATCCTTGTTCCATCCTCTACATTCGGCTTAATTTGTATCTGTTCAGTACCCTTTCATTCGGAATTTGACTGAAATGCACCCACTCATTCGGAATGCTCTGCATTCCTCATGTGGGCGGGCAGAGACGCTTCGCGTCTTGCCCGCCCCATGCAAGTGAACGAAATTTGACTGAAATGCAAGCATTTCAGTCGAAATTTCGTTCACTTGCATGGGGTGCTATCCATTGTCAATTTTCAAAATAGCTCCATGCGCCTGCAAGTCCGTCAATCACGGCGCGGTATGCTGCATATTTCTCTTCATAAATCTCTTTGTACTCCGGCCTTGGCATGATCGTCTTGGTGATTTTCACAGTACGGCTGATTGCCTCCCGGTAGTCCTTGTATACTCCGGCTGCGATTCCCGCTGCCATGGCGGCCCCCTGCGCGCCGAGTTCCTTATCCGCGATCACATCGATCGGAATCTGAAGCGCGTCCGCGAAAATCTGCACCCATACATCGGAATTGGCCGCTCCGCCGGAAAGCCGGATGCTCTTCGGTATCTCCCGGTTGCGCAGAAGCTTCTTCACATGTGTAACGTGCGAGAATACAATCCCTTCATAGACAGCTCTCAGCATATGCTTTTTGCTGTGGAAAGCGGTGAGGCCGACAAAGGTGCCTTTTGCCAGCGCATCCTCGTTCGATCCGTTCAGGAAAGGCAGGAAAATCACTTTGTTATCCTGGGGCTCGATCGACGCGACCCACTCATTGGTGATGTCGTATACGGAGCCTCCCTTTTCCCTGGCCTCTTCCTTCTCATAGCTCATCAGATTTCTGATAAACCATTCCATGTTTCCAGCCGATGTCGGGCTGCTCTCCTCAATCAGAAAATAACCCGGCATGCAGAACATGGAGTTCAGATCCACCGTTCCGTTGGTCACCGGCTGCTTTCCGATGAATTCGTTGATGCTCCACGTTCCGGCGATCATGCACATCTGCTCCTCGTCCGAGAGCCCGGAAGCGATTCCGCAGGCATTCACGTCAAACATGCCTGCCGCCACAGGAGTGCCTTCCCTGAGGCCTGTCTTTTCGGCGGCCTCCTTTGTCACTGCTCCGGCAAGCTCGGCGGAATACTTGAGGGGCGGAAGCTTTTCATAGCAGTCTTCCAGGCCGAACATGGCCATCAGTTCCCTGTCATGTTTTCCTGTCACCATGTTCACCAGATTTCCGCCGGAACAGTCGGTATATTCACTGTATGCCTCTCCGGTCAGACAGTACCGGATATAGTCCTTAACCGCAAATATATATTTCGTCCGTTCCAGTACCTCCGGCTCATTTTCCTTCAGCCATTTCAGCAGGGCGACCGGCTGAACCGCCAGAATCTTCTGAAATGTCTTATTATAGATTTTTTTATCCACACCTTCCTGATACCATTTTTCCACCTGCGCCCAGGCTCTGGTGTCTGTGGACATGATTCCGTTATATGCCGGTTTTCCGTCATGTCCTACCAGATAAAGCCCTTTTCCTGCGCCTGAAAAAGAGATTCCCGCAATATCACCTGCGTCGATCCCGCTTTTCTCAATTGCGGTTTTGATCGCCTTCGCATTGACATTCCAGAGTTCATTCAGATCCTTCTCCGTATAGCCGGGCTTTGGTGTGAGTGTCACCGTCGGCTCACTGGCCACGGAGATCTGTTTTCCATCCTCATCAAAAACAGCTGCCTTGGAAAAAGTCCCTCCATTGTCAATTCCCAGTAAATACTTCATTTTATCTCCTTTCCATGTAATGATTCCCTCGCCAAAAGCTGCTTACGGATTGTTCCGCACTTCGTGCTCCTGCAATGCTGCCTGAATCAGTTTCCTGCCGCTTTCAATCATAGCATTCACATAAATCCGGTTGGTACTTGCCGCCTTAGTGCCATTCTCATAGATCACCGTGTAAAAATTCTGGTCCTCCGCATAGTAATCCAGCTGCTTTTCCGTACCATCCTTCAGGTAATAATGCAATGAAAGAGCCGGCATTTCCTCATACTCCGGCACACTGGACAAACGATCCTGTGCCGTGACGCTCACGCATTCATAATAAAAGTCAGTAAACAGTTTCTTGGAGACCGGCACTTTATCGACATACCAGGTCATATCTTCATCCGTATATGTGCCTTTCTCCGACACAGCCCGCAGGGTGTGCATCTCACCATCGAGAGTCACTTCCAGATAATCCAGGTCACTGATGGACACAAAGCTGTAACTGCGGCTCCAGAAATCCGAAGCTTTCCCGTTTACAAGGCTGTCTACATATTCACCGCGGATCATATGAACCTGGGCACTTCCCGCAAGAGAGGCAAAGTAGTTCCCCGAGCCGTCCTTCTCTCCGAGAATCAATCCGATCTCTGGTAAGGACTCCCCGTCCTCCCCTGCGCTTCTGATCCGTATTTCCGCAGTCGGCTCATCCAGGCCGTATTTTTTCAGGTCAGTGCAATGATATTCCACATTTTTCTGCCACGACAGGTTCGACAGGTTCATCTGCACTGTCCCGGCCAGACTCACGTCTGCCTTCTGTAAATTGCCTTCCTCATCCGTCACAGTGCAGGAATCATCTCCCGGGGTATCCAGCGAAAACGAATTCTCCTCTTTCGTGACCTCAACCATCCGGATCGCTTCTGCCTTGATTTCAGGGAATTCCTCATACTCCGCAAGCGCATTCAGATCTCCCGCAAAATGCTCATCCAGCACTGCCTTTGTAAGGTAAACCGACGGATCCTCGTCCACCTGGACATACAGCTCTTTTTCGCTGTCACTGTGATTGCCGATCAGAATTCTGTGGACCGCCCCGTCCTCCATGGTGATTTCTATCTCCTGCTTCGGGGCCTTCAGGCCGTACTTTTCCAGATCATCTGTATCTTCCAGTCTGCGGGTCATTTCCAGATTGGAAAGATCTTTTTCCATCCGTGAAACGCGTTCCTGTGAGGCTGTAAAAAAGGAATCCTCCGGACTTCCATAGCCGTCTTCCTTTTTTTCCAGTGTGACCCGGGGCTCCCCAAAAGAGATATTCCTGATCTGATCCGGATTCAGGGCAAGAAGTATCTGCTGCCTTGCGTTCTCCGTTTCTTTCCGGTTCACATCATCCTTCTGTATCTTCTGCCACACCAGTATCCCGGCATAGATACATGCCAGAATCACAACGATCAGAAATCCTCTGACAAGGTTCCGTTTTTCTCTTTTTGTCATTATCGCTTTCTCCTGACCATCCATGTTCGAAGTCCGCATAAAACCGTCGCCGCAGGAATCAGGAACACACAGATCACTGTCCAGAAATTCGCAGAAAAGCTGTCAATCATGAGATACTGAACCTGCAGGTTCCTGGCCGAGACCACGGCACTGCTCCTGCCGTCCGTGCAGAGGGAGTTGACCGTATCCCCGAACAGGCGCGCGTTGGTTCCCGATACGCTTGCATTGTAATCCGCATCCAGAAGGTATCCCGTGCTGAAATAGACAAGCCTGGTATCATTTTCTCCGTCCTGATCTACATCCTCAAAGGCCTGCATGCCGATGGTAAACGGACCGTCAATATCCCCTTTTTCTTTTTCCGCCGTTGTCATATTCTGAACATCCACCTTCGAGTAGGATGCATCGGAGGAAGTCAAAAGAGGCTGAAGCGTGATGGACGACCTGCGGGTGTCCAGCTCCTCGATTCCCTGGCACATTGGCATCAGAAGAAAAGCGTTCTCATAAACATTTTCCGTTAAATCCGTATAATTGACCGAAGGAATAACACAGTACTGGTAGGTCACGTATCTGGAAGAATCCCCTTCCAGGATAATCCCCTCTACTCTCTTCAGTCCATAATTCGAAAGAATGGCATCCAGGTTCGGCCTTTCCTCCAAAGAATAGTCTGACAGGAGAACCGCCTTTCCGCCCTTCTCCAGATAGTCCAGGATTTTCCGGGTCACTTCGTCAGAATAGTCCGTCTGGGCAGCGTTCATCAAAATCGCATCCGCATCCTCCGGCACACATTCTTCCGCAATCAGGTTCAGCGTTTTCACTTCTATGTTGTTCTTCTGTACCGCATCGAGAAAAACATCCGCAAGAGGAGTCTCTCCGTTGGCATTCAGCGCATACAGAATTCTGGCGTCCGGACTCACCACATAGCCGATCGCACTGGTTAAAAGGCCTTCTGCGCGGAAAGCCGTTTCAATGGCCCGCCCGGTCATCTGGCTTGTCCCGATCGAATACAGATTCTCCGCATAGACCACCTGGCTCCTGTCTGCGCTCCGCACAATGATGCTGTTGCTGGCCACCCGGGATTCTGAATACTGTGTTACATAGCCGGGATATACGGCAGGGTCAATCTGCTGCACGTGGATAAAACGGCTTGCATCCTCATATCTTTCGAGCAGCCTCGTAACATTGTCGTCCTCTTCCCCCGCTTCGCAGATAAAATCCAGATACACGTCCTGATTCAGCGTATCGATAAAATCTTCGGTGGTGTCCGTAAGGGTATACAGCCGCGAAGTGCTGAAATCCGGCGAAACAATATCGGCCGGCAGTGCCCGGACAATCAGATTTGCCAGAATCACCGCAGCAAAAATGATCACAGACATCCATATCCGGTACAGCCCGGAGGATCTCTGGCCGGCCTGTCTTCCCTCAGCTAAATACAATGCAAGAATTACAATGGACAGGTCGTACACAACCGCAGGCAGGTCAAGGATTCCCTGGAAAAAGCCTGTCAGGCTTCCATTCAGGTACAGCACCTGCAAAAGCCGTGGAAAAAGGCCTTCCAGAAGAGGAGCCCTGACTGCATAGATCAGTACCGCGCACCCCGACAGGACTGCACATACGGCAAGAGAAGCCGTCAATTTTTTCGTCATCCGGAAAATAATAATGCCTGCGCAGACTGCCAGTATCAGGAAACAGATCATGGACGCCTTTGCAGTTCCCGGAATCAGACGGCTGACCGAATTCATCAGGTAGCACACAAGAAGAAAACCAAAACACATGACGGCAGAAATCACCGGGCTTTCCGTCAGGGATGAAAAGAACAGCCCGATGGCCAGCTCCGCGCATCCCAGGCAGAAAAATCCCAGAATGGAAAGATATGCCGCCTTCAGATTAATCGTTCCGAACCTTGTAAGAATCAGAGGATAAAAACACACTACCAGCATGGCAGCGCCAAATACCGTCACAAGGGCCAGGTATTTTCCCAGAACAATATCCCGTATCTTTACCGGTACAGTAAGGAGCAGCTGATCGGTTTTCTGCCTCTTTTCTTCCGCCATGACACGCATGGTCAGCATCGGTACAAACACAAGGTATACAAACTGGATATTCTGGAGCACTGTCTCAAACTTCGGGGACGCCATATTCAGATTAAGAAATGAAAAATAAAGCCCTGTCACCGCGAGTATAAACGCAACAAAGATATAAGCAGGCATCGTAATCCGATAACAGCGAATCTCTTTGCGATATACAGCACTCATGAAACATAACCTCCCCTAAACAATACAGGACTGTGCCAGACGACTTCTCCTCGAATTGTTCTGCAATTCTGGCAAGTGTAGTGCACAGCCCTGCTGTATCCATTTTAAAAATCAGAAATCATTTCCGATTTCTGTGTAAAATACATTGTGTCCGTTTTCGCTGACAGTCAGACTGTCAATGCCTTCTACCTTAAAGCTGTCATCCAGCTCATTTCCATCGAGAAGGTATTTTGCGGTCGCTATGGTCAGATAACCGAGTTTTTCCACATCCCACAGGCATCCGCAGTCCAGAGAACCGTCCGCGCGATATTCCTCACAGTCTACTTCCATGCCGTTGGCTACCAGGGAAACCTGATCCTGAAGGCCCATCTCCTGAATCGCTCTTGCGCATCCCGGCGCAGTCGGAGTGGAATATCCGAGAATGCCTTTCAGATCCGGATACGATTCCAGCAGAGTTTTTGTGATCTTGTATGCTTTTTCCTCATCTTCATCCGTAGGAATGGGGATGGCGACAAGCTCAAGATCCGGATATTCAACCTCCGCGTATCTTCTTCCATAGTCAATCCATGTATTCAGGTTCGCAGCGTCCATACCACCGGTAATGATCGCGTACTGTCCTTCGGTGCCCATAAATTCGACAAGCTTGTCAACCATGTGCTCACCGAATTCCTGGTCATGCACATTGTAGATAGAAGCTGTTGTAACAGCTTCACCGCACTGGCTGTCCCAATCCAGAACAGTAACCCCTTCTTCCTGTGCAGCAAGCAGGGCCGCTCCGACTTCCGCCATATCATTGGGGGATACACAGATCGCATCCACACCCTCTTCCACATATTTTTCAATCAATGCAACCTGGTCGTCGGCTGACGGTGTCGAAGGTCCGTCATAGATAACATTTACTCCAAGATCTTCTCCGGCTTTTTGTGCGCCTTCCGCTGCCATTGAGAAGAATGTGATTCCTTCAACCTTGGGAATCATTACAATTGTTTTTGATCCACCGGATGCAGACTCTCCTGCTTCTTCCGCAAAGGATGCTGTCGTTCCGCTGAATGCGATAGTGACGGCAAGGCCGGCTGTCATAAGCATCTTCATGTTTTTTTTCATGAAAAGTCCCTCCTTAAATATGGTTTATGTTTTTTATGATGAAGAATCCTTCGGATCCTCAACAATCTCCAGAAAAACATCTTCCAGTGAAAGCACCGATTCTCTCATTTCAAGAATCGGACACCGCTCCTCTGCCATTTTATAAAACAGTTCCCGCCGGATGTCCGTACCGTGATCCAGATGGAGTTCGATCTTAAAGCAGCAGATCTCCTCCTGTATATCAGCAGGGCTTTCCGTCTTTTGCATCTCGAATGAGCGAATCTGCGGAAATGAACCAAAGATGGATTTCAGTGTCTCTTCTCTGCCTTCTGCCGTCAGTTCCAGCCGGTTCTGGCCCTGTACCATGTGCTCCAGCTCCGAAACCTCACCTTTTGCCACCAGCTCTCCCTTATTAATAATAAGAACATAGTCACAGACCGCTGAAATCTCCGTCAGGATGTGCGAACTGAGTATTACCGTGTGATCTTTTCCCAGTTCCTTCACCAGACTGCGGATCTCCAGAATCTGTCGGGGATCCAGTCCGACAGTCGGTTCATCCAGAATAATAATCTGCGGATCTCCCAGCAGTGCCTGCGCAATTCCCACTCTCTGCCGGTATCCTTTGGAAAGATTTCTGATCAGACGGTCTTTTCTCTCTGTGAGCATCAGTCTGTCCATGGCGGATGTAATTTCGCGCTTCCAGTCAGCCTTCGGGATTCCCTTCAGCTGCGCAGCTGTCAAAAGATACTCCTTTACAGTCATCTCCGTATAGAGAGGCGGAATCTCCGGAAGATATCCAAAATATCGCCGGGCCTGTTCCGGGTCCTCCTGAATACTCGATCCATTCACCAGAATCTCTCCGGAGGTAGGCGCAATGTATCCGGTAATCATGTTCATCGTAGTGGATTTTCCTGCTCCGTTCGGCCCGAGCAGACCATATACCCGGTGATCATCGAGATGAAAGGAAAGATCCTTCACCGCTGTCTGGCCGCCGTATTGTTTGACCAAATGCTTTGCCTCAAGCATGATCATTCTCCCTTTTCATTTTACAGCAGGCGCTTTTCTGAAAAAACAGTCCTTTTCCACAGTCTCTCATATGTATTAATTGTACAGTGACTGTTTTCTCAAAAAAACGCCTGCCCTAAGTTGGGCAGGCGTCTTTTACATAGCTATAAGCCCAGTAGCTTTCTTTGATTTAAAATCAAAGTTTGTCAACCCACTCTGCCATGTTGTTCTTGTCAAATACATACGG
>CAMOXX010000067.1 GCA_946629475.1 uncultured Blautia sp.
CTTGCCCGCCCCATGAACGCGAACAGAATTTGCCTGAAATGCAAGCATTTCTTTCAAATTCTGTTCGCGTTCATGGGGTGCTGAACAGTTACATATTATACATATAAGTATCCCCGATTTCAACCCAAAAATGCCTGAATTATCCGCCTTCTGACGGGGTGTCCGGCGGATGGCGTCCTACTCCATGGCCTCCAGAATCTGCAGGGACCGGAATTTCCTGTCCGTATTCTTTGCGGTATATTCATAAATGATGTTTTCCAGCTCGTGCAGCAGGTCGTCTTTCACCGTAAAGCCGAACAGCTTCTGCATCGGGGTCCCGGCGATATACTGCAGAACCGCAGCCGCGGCGAAGCTGATGCGAAACGCGTCGACCGGAAGAGGGCCGCATTCTCCGCACAGTATCCCATGCTCCGACATGGAAAAGAACAGCCTGTCTCCCTCTTCCAGCTGTTTTCCGCAGGAAATACACTCGTAAATCCGGGGCATCCATCCTTCAATGGACATCAGGCGGAACTCAAAAATGCAGCGCACCAGCCTCAGGCTGATTTTCGGGTTCATAAGAGCGCGAACCGCCACATAGAGCAGGTTCATCAGTTCTTTCTCATCGCTGCCCTCTCTTCCGAAATAATCACAAAGCTCCAGAAAATAATATCCGTAATAGATTCCCGGCTGATTTTTGGCGAGCTCCGCAAAATGATGCCTGATTTCCGCATGGTTCAGATTATAACTGTTCCTTCCTTCATACAGGGTAAAATTTCCGAACACAAAGGGAGATGCCGCGGCCATGAACGGGCTGTTCAGCCTTCTTGCTCCCTTTGCAAAGGCTGCGATTTTTCCGCGTTCCCGCGTCAGCAGCACAATCCTGCGATCGTACTCCCCAACCGGCATCGCGGACAGCACAACTCCCTGCACGGTAATCAGGTCGCTCATAGCATGGTCATCTCCCCAGTTTATTGTAAGCAAATGCTACAGTTCTTTTTTATCGTATCCGAAGTTTCGTACCAGGTAATCACTGTCGCGCCAGTCCTTTTTCACCTTGACCCACAGCTTCAGGTTTACCTGTGTCTCCATCATCTTTTCCAGCTCGTAGCGCGCGTTGGTGCCGATCTTCCGGAGCATCGCTCCCTGCTTTCCGATGATTATTCCTTTGTGGGAATCTCTCTCACAGATGATCGTCGCGTCGATATCATAGATCGGCTTTTTCCCCGGCCGTTCCTTCATCGAATCGATCGCCACCGCGATCCCGTGGGGAATCTCATCACTCAGCGCGTGAAGCGCCTTTTCCCTGATAATCTCCGCGGCAATCTGCTTCATCGGCTGGTCGGTTACCGTATCTTCATCAAAATACATGGGCCCATAGGGCAGATATTTGAAAATACAGGGAATAATGTCCTCTGTATTCTGCCCGCGGAGCGCCGAGCACGGTATGATCTCCTCAAAGCTGCATACCCTGCGGTATTTGTCAATGGCAGGAAGAAGCGCCTCCTTCGGTACCGTGTCCGTTTTGTTGATAATCAGGATCACCGGAACCCCGGTTTTCTGCAGCTCGTCCGCAATATGCTGTTCACCCGCTCCGATGAAGGTGGACGGCTCTACGAGCCATAAAATCACATCTACTTCGCGCAGCGTGCGCTCCGCCGCCTGCACCATGTATTCGCCGAGTTTGTTCTTCGCTTTGTGAATGCCGGGGGTATCTACAAAAATGATCTGCCCCCGCTCATCTGTATAGACGGTCTGTATCCTGTTTCTTGTCGTCTGGGGCTTGTTCGAGGTAATTGCGATTTTCTGTCCGATCAGATGATTCATCAAAGTGGATTTTCCCACATTCGGACGCCCGATCATCGCGACAAATCCGGATTTTTTCTGTATTTCCATTCTTTTCCCTCTCTGACCTGGTTACGCTGTTACCAGAGGCTTAATTTCCGTCAGAAGATCAGAATTCTTTTTCAGCACCGATTCGGAGCCGATTACGCATATCTGACGATCCTGCAGGACTGCAGCGATCATGGGAGAAAGAGAACGGATATCCGATGCCGAAGCGTTCAGGATCTCATCCCGCTCCCTCTGCCTCATCTCATCCGTAATATTGTCAAAATACATTGTCCTCGAAAGACTGCCCTTAAGCATAGGCGTAAGGGGGATATCCTTGCTGCTGATCGTTCCGATGATGTATTTTGTCATTTCCCGCTCGTCCGCGTCGAAGGATGCAATATATTCCGGAAGCCCGCTGTAAACATCAAGCGTTCTCCGCATATGAGGATCCCGGTAGGATACAAAATAGCTTTGTCCGTTCCTCTTAAAGCCTGTCATGCATCCATAGGCCCCGCCCTTCACGCGAATGTTCATCCACAGATAATCATAGCTCAGGATCGTTTTCAGAATTGCCAGCGCGCCGGTATAAGTAAATCCCTGGTCCGCAAAATTGCCAGCCTGGGCGACATACTGCACCTGCCCGGCTGTGGTAAAGCCTTCATTTTTCTTCGCGAAGCCGATCTTCTCATCCGAAAGCACAGCCTCTTCCTGATACAGGCAGCCTTTCAGCTCCCGGCAGAGTTCCTGTACCGCCGGCACTGATTCCTTTTCCCCTGTATAGTCCGCAATAAAGTTCCCCGGGCGCAGGATCCGCCTCATAAGGCAGGAAAGCTTTTCGGAAACCTCGTTCACCTTATCATCAAAGTTTTTGTCAAGATCCTCGATGAATTCATAAAAGCCGATTCCGCCAAGCTCATCCTGGAACCGGGATTCCACGGAACTGTACGAAAACGCTCTGAGAACGGCCGTCCCATGTCCGCCCGATGTCAGGGATGCCTGGGCACGGGATTTGATTTCCTGTACAATCTCCTTCAGACGCTTTTTGTCATCCAGCTTCGATGTTTTCAGGATCTCACGGATCATACCGAAAACGAAGTCCATCTGGTGGTAAAGTGCCTTTGTTTTTATCCCGAAAAACACGCGGAATCCGTCCTCTTCCAGGCTGTTCTCATAGAGCTCCACGCCAAAGCTCACACCGCCCGAGCCTGCATTGATCTCGTTGCACAGGTCTCCGTAGCTGTAATGCTCCGTATCCACGGCAGAGAGCACCGATTTCAGAAGTCCGAGGCAGTGGATCGTATCGAGGTTCCGCTCCTTCACTTCAAACATCAGGCTGACATAGCCAATACCGTTGGAAGGAACCTCATGATACAGGAACAACGTATCGTCAATCTTAAGCTCTTCATTGCAGAGCACCCGGACCTCCCGCCGGATGTCGCTGATCTTAAGCATCGGAATGCAGCGAAGCGCCTCCGGATCCTCCTCCTGCTCCTGATATTCCTGCAGCGCAGCCGTTTTCCGGCACATTGCCTCTTTTTCCTCTATTGACAGCGAATCCAGCTTTTTCTGAAGAACCCGGGCCAGCTCCTCCTCCTTCTTTTGCGCGAGTCCGGCTTGCGGAACCAGCGTCAGAAGGCTGCTGTGGGGATTGTCAAGCAGCAGAGTGCGGATCAGATTTTCAAAATATCCTTCGTACAGAGCTTTTTTCAGGTATGCAAAAACAGAAAGCTGCTGAAGCTGGCTAAACGGCTTTTCATCGCTGTAAAGCCAGTTTCCGAGAATATCCAGGCTGTACATAAGGCCCTTCGGATAAGTAGCATAATCAGCTTCACGGTAGCGGAATTCCATCGAATTGATCCCGGCTTCCACTGCCTTTTTGTCGATCCCGCGGTCAGCGATACCGCCGAGCACGTTTCGGATAATGGAGAGAAACTCTTCCTTCCTGTCGGGGTTTGTCCCCTTGGATGTGATCGTGAAATACGGCTGAAGGATCCCGTCCCCATAAGAGCCGTATACATCCTCTCCGATTCCCGCGTCAAGAAGGGCCTGCCGTACCGGCGCGCCCGGCACTCCCAGCAGGGCGTACTCCAGTACATTCATTGCCACGCTGAGGATCTCATCACTGACATCTCCGGCTACCACATTATAGGAAAGATAGGTATTGTTTTCCTCTCCCTCATCCTCCGACACAGGATAATGAATGGTCAGGTCACGCATTGTCCCGAACGGCTTCTGAAAATGAATCTCCGAATCCACATCCAGATGTTCGAACCGGGAAAGATAATGCTGATCAATAAAATCCAGCTTCTCATTCATGTCCATGTTGCCATAGAGGTAGATGAAGCTGTTGGAGGGATGATAGTAGGTCCGGTGGAAATCCAGGAACTGTTCATATGTCAGTTCAGGAATATGGTCCGGATCTCCCCCGGATTCCACGCCGTAGGATGTATCCGGAAACAGGGAGTTCATGATCTCGCGTTCCAGAACATCATCCGGCGAGGAGAAAGCTCCCTTCATCTCATTATAGACAACACCGTTGTAGCTGAGGGGGCCTTCCGGACTTTCCAGATGATAGTGCCAGCCCTCCTGCCGGAAAATTTCCTCCTTCCGGTAGATGTTCGGGAAGAAAACTGCGTCCAGATAAACATGCATCAGATTCTGAAAATCCTGGTCATTGCAGCTTGCCACAGGATAGCAGGTTTTATCCGGATAGGTCATGGCATTCAAAAACGTGTTCAGAGATCCTTTCACCAGCTCCACAAACGGGTCCTTAAGCGGAAACTCCGCAGAACCGCAGAGGACGCTGTGCTCCAGGATGTGGGCGACTCCCGTACTGTTGTCCGGGGGTGTCCGGAAAGCAATATTGAACACCTTGTTCTCATCATCATTTTCAATCAGCATCACCCGGGCCCCGGTCTCTTTATGACGCAGTATGGTTCCACGGGACGCAATGTCCGGAAGATTCTCCTCCAGGACCAGTTCGTACGCCGTCAGTCTGTCTTTATCCATCTGATTCTCCTTCTATGCTGCTTTTCAGCCCCCCTTTCCTTCGGAATGCTCTGCATTCCTTATGCAGGGTGCTGATAATCACTTTTTTCTTTCCGCGGGATCGGCGAGCGGCAGCTCCTCCGGGAACTTCAGTTCAAAAAGCTCCTTCGCCGCCCTGGTGACCAGGGCAAGTTCGTCGTTAAGCTCCAGATCATAGGGCAGGCGGATCGCGGTATCGTAAATATCCGCCTTCAGCTTTGCAGTCAGATCCTGGTTTTTCATGGTAAATATGCCGAACAGGGTGGAACCATAGGATTTGTCCGTCTCACACAGTTCGGAATAGGCTTTTACCATATGAAATACTTCGCGGTAGATCAGACTTTTTTCCAGTGCGCTGCCATTTGCGAATTCGCTGATTCCCGTCTTTTCTAATTCTTTACGGATCTCTTTTTTGGCCCGGCTTCGTCCAAACACTTTGCCCGAAGCATTCCTGTTGAATTCCATGACCATCCAGAGTCCCAGGAACCGGTCGGCACGGCTCTGAGGATCCGCTGCCGATTTATCCCGGTAGCGGGTCTCCCAGATTCTTTTCCGGATCTCATTTGCTTCCGGATCTTCACCCTCGGCGATGGACTGGTCAAGCAGGGCTTTCCGTTTCATAGGTTCTATCTCTTTATAATATGAAGCGATTGCCGGTGTATCCATATAAATCCTCCTGTAAAATCTGCCGGTAAATACAAGACCAGCACGGCAAAGCCGCACTGGTCTCATCATAACACATATAAAAAGTGAAAACAATGTTGAACAGTTATCTGTCCATTTTTTTCACCCGGTCAAACTCGTCCGTGATCTCCTTTGAGGGGGCTTTGGTGCAGAGACTCACAATAATAATCATTACGATACTGAACGCAAACCCCACAAGGAGGGAATACAGCCCGGTCACATCTCCAAGGGTACGGCCTCCGATGAGCGGAATGTAATCCCACAGAATGACCATGCCGCCGCCGGCCACAATACCAGCAATCGCACCTGGAAGATTTGTACGCCTCCAGAACAGGGACATCATGACGATCGGTCCAAAGGAGGCACCGAGCCCGGCCCACGCGTTAGATACCAGTCCCATAATGCTGCTGTCCGGATTCCAGGCAATGATAAATGCGAGAAGCGCAACGGCAAGAACCGTAATACGGCTGACGTTCAGCACCTTTTTGGAATCCGCCTTCTTATCGATAAAGCTGTGGTAGAGATCCTCCGAAACTGCGGAGGCGGTCACCAACAGCTGAGAGTCGGCAGTTGACATGATTGCTGCCAGGATACCGCAGAGGAAGATGCCTCCGATGAACGGCAGTGTCAGGTTCTCTGTGAATACCTTGCGGATCATCTCGATAAACACGCTCTCTGAGGATACCGCGCCTTCGGTCTCGCCAAGGATCGTCGGGAGCAGGAAGCATCTGCCGATCACGCCGATAATGCACGCGGCTCCAAGGGAAAGGATATCCCAGATAATTGCGATCCATCTGGATTTTTTCAGTTCCTTTTCATCGCGGATTGCCATGAAACGAACCAGAATATGCGGCATGCCGCAGTATCCGAGCCCCCACGCAAGCTGGGAGATGATCGAGACAAAGCTGATTGAGTTTCCGCCGTCCTTTATGGGATTCAGGAAGGATGACGCTCCGCCGGCTGCCCCGGACTCATTCAGGAGCTCCGAGATTCCCTGTCCTCCGGGCAGCATAAAGTAAGCTACGATCGGAACAACCAGAAGGCCGACAAGCATCAGTGTGCCCTGGATAAAGTCGGTGGTGCATACCGCCATAAATCCGCCCATCAGAGTGTAGGCCAGGATTACAGCCGCTCCGATTGTCAGGGCGAGATGATAATCCAGCCCGAAAACGGAGTTAAAAAGCTTTCCGCCGGCGGCGAGCGCTGAAGCGGTATAAACCAGGAAGAAAATCACGATCATGATGGAGCTGACCAGCAGAAGGATTTTTTTCCTGTCACGGAAACGGTTTCCAAAATATTCAGGCAGTGTAAGGGCATTTCCGGCCACGATTGTATATTTGCGAAGCGGACCCGAAACGATGATCCAGTTTGCAACCGTACCGATAAAAAGACCGACCGCGATCCAGATCTGGCCTGTACCGAAAGAATAAATCGCTCCGGGAAGACCCATCAGCAGCCATCCGCTCATATCAGATGCCTGCGCCGACAGCGCGGCTACCCAGCCGTTCAGCCCTCTGCCTCCCAGGAAGTAATCCTCCGAGCTCGCAGTCGTTCTCATGTACAGCGCTCCAATGGCGACCATCATGGCCAGATACAGGGCGAATGCCGCCAGGATGATAATGTTCGTAGTGCTCAAGTGCAACTCCTCCTTTTATTCCAAAAGATCCTTTTACACTTTAACACATTACCGTCCTCCATTGCAACTACTTTTTCCTTATATTCCTCTTGAGGTAGCGGTTTTTTACATACCAGAGCATTTTGTCCTCTCCGTATCTGCTGAGAATGCGGAGCAGGCCTTCCAGTTCCTTTTTTGTCTGCGGATGGATGAACCAGAGTTTTTCCCTGCTTTTCAGGAAATACTCGAGCGGAGCGGAATCCGTATAGCGTTCCCCCATGTAATTCCGGCTGGCACTGATCCTGTCGAGCGCCATCTCCGCCACATACTTCCGCGGCATCTTTGCTCCCATGATCACATGCTCCCCGTCCAGGGAATAGTCGACCCAGTACTCAAAATGATGCTTGTTCCGCCCTTTATGGTGGAGCCACGCCATGGAGACACCGGTATCCTCCCGCTCGGCATTGTTCGGGCTTCTGTCCCCCTGATAGTACCTGCAGCCGACCAGAAATTCCTCCGGGGAATATTTTGACATATCATGCATCAGGCCCTGCCGGAAAAGGCCGACCCGGAAGCAGTAACGCATCACCATCAGCTTGTGCCTGGTGATGGTTCTGAAATGACGCCAGGCTTTCACTCTGTTACCTCCCTGCCTTCCAGCACCAGAATCGACCGCGGCGGCGCAAGAACCGTACGGCACAGGAATTCATCCCCTTCGCTGAAGCAGCGGTTCCAATCCTCCGAGGTATCGATCACCTTTTTCCAGCAGATACCCTTCGGAAGATTCGGGAGCGCAAATTCTCTTGTCTCCCAATGAAAATTATAAGCCGTAAATATGAAATCCTCCGGAACGTATGTCCTCTTTTTTTCCTGTTCAGTCCGGTCGACCGCATACGCATTGTAGTACATTATGCCGAACATCCTGCTGGCATTGTCCCGGTTCACGTACCAGGCGCGTTCCCCGTGGAAAGAGATATCGGGGAATCCCAGCGCCTTATAATCGGTACCGCGGAGCTCCCTTCCCAAATGAAGGATCGGGCGTGATGCCCTGTAGGCGATCGCCCTGCGGAAAAACTCCGTGAGGTCCGCATTTCTCGCTGCAGACCGCCAGTCCAGCCAGCCCGTGCTGTTGTCCTGGCACCAGGCATTATTATTGCCCTTCTGGCTGTTTCCGAACTCATCTCCGCCATAGATCATCGGAATCCCCTGGCTCAGCAGTTCCATCAGCACGGCATTACGGATCTGTTTTTCGCGGATTCTGCGCACAGCCGCTTTCCGCGTAGGGCCTTCCACCCCGCAGTTCCAGGAATAGTTATAGCTGCAGCCGTCCTTGTTTTCCTGCCCGTTTTCCTCATTGTGCCGGAAATTGTAGCTGACAAGGTCATTCAGGGTGAAGCCGTCCTGACTGGTCATGTAATTCACTACACCGTGGCAGTCCGAGTTATGGCGTACATGGTACATAGCACCGTCCACCATATCCTCGTCGCTCTTCAAAAGCCTCCGCATCGTCTCCTGGAAACCGCTGTTGTAAGAACCGAGATAGCGGAAAGCCGGGGTTTTTCCATGATACAGCGAGGCAAAATCATAATTCTGGATAAAAAGCTTGGTTTCGGAGAGGAACCCGTCCTTCAGGAGCACATCCGGCTGCATTCCGTCTCCCACAACATGAAACCCGTCCACCTGATAAAACAGCTTCCAGAACTCAAGGGCCCGGACCGCGGCTACCGTGTTGACCGATCCCGGGAAATAGAACTCCAGGATACATTCCATCCCCGCTTTGTGGAGTGCCTTCACCAGATCGCGCATCTCATTTTCCGGTTTTCCCGTTGCACAGTAGGAACGCTTTGGCGCGTAGTAGAAACCCGGTATGTAGCCCCAGTAATTGACCTTCCCGAGATCCTTTTTTTCGGAGACCATATCCTTGTTCACCCGGGATGTCCGCTCGACTTCCCCGAAGTCATACACAGGCATCAGCTCCACGGCATTGACTCCCAGACCCTTGAGATACGGGATCATCTCAATCAGCCCTGTGAAGGTACCCTTCTTTTTCACCCGCATCCCTGCCGCTTTTGTAAAGCCCCGGACATGAAGCTTATAAATCACCATATCCTCCATGGGTATCCGCGGGCAGTGCGTGTTTTCCCAGTCGTAGGCCTCAGCGGGCATGAGTCCGCACCGTACCTGATGGGGATTATCCGGAATTCCGGCTCCGAAGTGTTCTCTCCCGACTACCGCATGCGCATAGGGATCCTGAACCACTTCACCGTCCACCAGAAAGTTATACTCATATTTCCCCATATTCCTGCCCATAACACAGATCGAACGGACCTTCCCGATCCGGTCGTCCGCCTCATATGGGATCTCTGCAAAAGGAACGCTGGAATTTCTGTTGTACAGCAGCAGGGATACAGATGCTTCTTCGGGTGCTTCGAAGGTAAAATTGTATCCGCCTTCAAGAGGATAAACGCCCGGAATCATAAACAGTCCCTGCTTTTTAGTTAGTTTTTTGCGTTTTTCCGTCATACTCTGTATCTGACTCCTTTTCCTTCCTGTTCATATTGTGATTCGCTCGCCAAAAGCCGCTTACGGATTGTTCCGCTTTTCCGTATGCTCACGCAAGATCCAGCTCCACCGGGCAGTGGTCAGATCCCATGATCCCGGTGTGAATTTTCGCATCCAGCAGCCGGTCCGCAAGTGCCTGCGAAGTGATAAAATAGTCGATGCGCCATCCGGCATTCTTCTCGCGGGCTTTGAAACGGTAGGACCACCAGGAATAAATTCCTTCCTGATCCGGATAAAAATAGCGGAAGGTATCGATAAACCCTGATTCGAGGAGTCTGCTAAAGCAGGCACGCTCCTCGTCGGTAAATCCTGCGTTCTTCCGGTTAGTCTTCGGATTCTTGAGGTCAATCTCCCTGTGCGCGACATTCATATCGCCGCAGCAGATCACAGGCTTCTTCTCCTGAAGCCGCAGGAGATAGGCGAGAAAATCATCTTCCCACTGCATCCGGTAGGCAAGACGCTTCAGGCCATCCTGAGAATTCGGAGTATAAACGGTTATAAAATAGAATTCGGGAAATTCCAGGGTGATAACGCGTCCCTCCTGGTCATGCTCCTCGATCCCGAGTCCGTACGCCACACTGAGAGGCTCCTGCTTTGTAAAAACGGCAGTTCCGGAATAGCCTTTTTTTCGGGCATAATTCCAGTACTGATGATATTCAGGCAGGTCGATCACAAACTGGTCCTTCTGGCATTTTGTCTCCTGCAGACAAAAAATATCCGCATTCAGCTGCCGGAAAGACTCCTCAAAGCCTTTTTCGGCACATGCGCGGATTCCATTCACATTCCATGAGATAAATTTCATTTTTTCTCCCCTCTGATCGGGACATTTTCTCCGATTCCTTTTTATTATACCGATACTGGGATTTTACCGCAAGAGGAAACTTGAACGGCGTGCAGACAGACTTCCCGCCATAATCTATTGACCCCGGCGGGCCGAACCATTACAATAAGGATTGCAGGTACCTGTACAAAGCAGGACAAAGCCCCTGCTGCTGAGCAGATACGTTAATCTTTTCATGGAGGAACGATTATGAACAACGATGACAACAATAATTATGGCTGTGACCCGAAGGACTGCGCGTCATGCCCCGGATGCGGCAGCGCACAGGAGGACGGCTTCCCCCGCACCATCACCCTCACCATGGAGGATGATTCTGTGGTAGAATGTGCCGTACTCGCGATATTCCCCGTAGATGACAATTCGTATATCTCCCTCGTTCCGCTCGATGAGGACGGCGAACTGGCGGCAAACGAGGTCTATCTCTACCGGTTCCGCACTACCGAAGAAGGAAATCCTGTACTGTCCAACATTGAGGATGACGATGAATATGAGGCCGTCTCCCAGGCGTTTGATACCATCATGGACCAGGCCCAGCTGGTCGCGTCCGCGGACCCCGAAGAGGACTAAGCCATTCACTTCTCTTTATAGCAAACGACAAAGTAATCTTTACTTTGCTCGTTTGCTGCGCCGGATTTGCGCGGCGAAAGCCGCATCATTCCTTTGCAAATCCGTGTGCATCCTTGCGGAGCATTATAGTCAACGTCAGTTTACTTCTGACGTTGACTATAATTAACCCGCAAAACAGGGACTGTGAGATTCTCACAGCCCCTGTTTTTTACCGATCCTCTCTGAAATACGCCCTTCCCAGGCTCTCCGGAGGCTGGTTTTCCTTCTTGTTCCGCATGGATACAATCACGAGCACAACGATCGTTACAATGTACGGGAGCATCTTATACAGCTCCTTCACCGACAGGTTCATTCCGGAAGGAATATAGAGGTACAGAATATAGAGACCTCCAAACAGAATCGAAGCCGGAACAGCGATATTCGGGCGCCACACCGTAAAGATAACCAGCGCGATCGCAAGCCATCCTCTGTCTCCGAATGCATTGTTCGACCATACTCCGCT
>CAMOXX010000068.1 GCA_946629475.1 uncultured Blautia sp.
GCGAAGCGTCTCTGACCGCCCACATGAGGAATGCAAAGCATTCCGAATGAATGGGGTCTGAACAGTTACGTTCATTGTTTTCTATCTTCCAAAGACCATGATCTCACTTATGCAGGTATCGGACCATGAGGTACCCGGATAAACGTCCCGGATCGTCAGAGTCATGCTGCGCGTGGTAATCTCGGGGCTGAATTCCACCCACTGCACGGCTCTCTCATTACTGAACGACAATGTATAGGTACTGCCGCCCGCCGAAAGTTCAATGGTGCGCGGTATCGTGTTCCCATTGTAGTAATAATCACTATCCGCCCAGTTTCCCATCTTGAACCCGATATATTTCACCTGATAGTCACGGTCCATCTCCCAGCTGACACTCTCTCCAACACCATAGCCTGACACACCCTCCTGCCAGGAGGTATCATCCCGCCCGTCAAAAATCAGATCCGGCGAGTTGTCCTTATTGTCCTGCTGTATGGAGCTCGTGGCGCTGGCACTGATGATGCGCACAGGGTTATATCCCGAAAAATCGGGGGTCGTACCCAGAGGGAGAACCGCGGCTGAACCGGAAGCCGCCGAAGCTTCGGAACCCGCCCCGGCAGATGTTCCTCCTGCGGAACCCTCCTGACCTCCATCAGAGGCCGGCTCCATGTTGACAACCGCTCCGTCCTCGAGGTCCTCACTTCGGGAGTAGTCATCAAGATAGTCAATCGCGGAGCTGTCTGAGCTGTCCGGGCCTTCTTCAGTACCATCCTGGCCGGCAGCACCTTCTCCCGAGCTGTCTGTCCCTGACGTCAGCACCTCCTCTTCTCCGGTTTCCTGCTGCGCCTCAGCTTCAGTGCGCCCCTGCTTTGACTCATCGATAAAAAGGTTCCGGCTGACCAGCCGGAATACCAGAAAACCCGCCGCAGCTGTAAGCGCAAGGATTACCACCGCAGCAATCAGCATGGGAAGGCTGCTTTCCTTTTCTTTCCGGTTCGGAGGCTTTCTGCTGCCTTGCCCGGCTGTCTGCCTCCCGGCATTCCGGTGTTCCGGTTCCTGTCCGTTATACACGGTCTGCCGGTTTTCTCCCCCGGCGGACCGGCTGTTGTCCCTGCGTCTGTCCGCAGGCCCTGCGTTCTGTCTCCCCGGGGAGGCAGCTTCTGCCGGAATCCATTCTTCCTCCGAAATCAAAGGAGAACCGCATCTCATGCAGTACTTTGCTGCTTCCTCGTTATTACAGCCGCATTTTTTACAGACCACGCAGATCACCTCCATCTCCGTAACTGCTTTTATCGTTTGCCAAGACTATCCAGCACCCGTTCTCTCTCCCTTCGGAATCTTCTCGGTGCAACAATAAGTAAAGCGGTAAAAACCGTCACGGCCGCACAGCCGCATATCAGAAGAACCGGTGTGCTTTTGTCCGAAATCATCCGATATACCCCGGCACCGGCAAGGAAAAGAGATAAAACAAGGCCGATGATCAGGGATATCAGAAGCAGTCTTTGCCGCACAATCAGTCTTTTCGCTTCATTACTGTTCTGTAAAAGTCCATGTATCGCAAAATACAGTTTTTCCGATGTGGAATATCTTCCGGCCGGAGACTGGGACAGGCATCTCATGATAATACGTGAAAACGCCTCGTTCACCCCGGAACGATAGTTTTCAATCTCAACAGCCGCCCCGTTTCGTATCACTGCTCTCCGCCCCGTAAGGATATGATAAACAGTCGCCCCAAAGCTGTATATATCAGCTCGTTCGTCCACTTTGCGCCATCTTTCGGTGTTTTCCTCCTGCTGGTTGTATTTAACCGCTCGTATCTGTTCCGGAGACGCGTAGCCCGGCGTGCAGGAAGCCGACCCGCCGCCGTACCCGGCAGCCCTGGCCGAAAAATCCAACCCCAGCAGGCAGATATGGCCGTCCGGCATCAGCATAATATTGGAAGGCTTCAGTTCGCCATGGATGAACGGCGGCGTCATCCGGTGCAGACAGCAGAGAGTCTCCGAGAGCTCCCCCGCCCACTGCATAACGTCCTTTTCTTCAAACCAGGTTCCCTCATCCAGATATTCCTTGAATGTCCGGCCCGGGATGTACTCGATCACCATATAGATCCCGTCATCCAGTGAAAGAAAATCCAGCACCTGCGGCAGGTGAGGGGTGTGCATCGCATTGAGGGCGTTTGCCTCAGCACGCATGAGAGCCGGATCTCCCGCCGGTACTTCCAGCTTTTTTAAGACAACCCGCTCATTCAATCCCCTCTGGATTGCAAGGTACACCTCGTCCCTGCTTCCTTCCCCTAATTTCCGAATAATTCTGTAAGTATCAGGTAAGCCCTTCAGCATACTCTTCTCCTGTAAAAAATTCCCGGAAGCCGGGGATCATCTTCTGCTCCCCGCTCTGATCATGAGCATAATCACTGCCGACAAAAAAGCCATCACCAGCAGGAACAAGCAGGAAATTCCGGGCTTCATCGCGGCAAAATCCGTCACGTCAGTCATCAGGACATCGAACTTTTTCCCCAGATCTTCAAGCGTCTCCGTTATCGGCGAAATTGCTCTCACCTGGAGATGGCAGCTTGCGCGAATCAAAAGAGCGGTCCCGATGTCAAAAAAGCATGTGACAATCACAAAAATATACTTGACCACTTCTGAAAAAGCAAGACTGCTCAAAAAGCAAATTACATTCAATGCAGCAGTCAGGGCTGCTGCCCCGCAGATCAGAAGAAAATTCGTTTTCAGCTTTTCAACCTTTTCCTGAATTTCCGAGGTGTCAAATTCCGCCAGAAAAGAAACCGCGTCTTCGTCCAGTTCCTCCTCGTCCGTCTCTGGCCGGAACACTTTGCTGTCCAGTATTGAATCAAGCTTTTGAGTCTGCTGCCAAAGCTGCTGAAGGTTCCATTGCCTTTTTTCGTCCGGAATGTCGGATTTCACTGATATAAACGGCAAAAAAACCGAAAAAACACTAATCAGGGAAAGAACCGCGATCACATACCAGCGATAGTCTTTTTTTCTGATAACCATTATATTCTCTTTCCGATGCATCAGCGTCCCGGGCCAGTCACGCGCCCGATGTGTCTGTTAACAAGATCATCAATGACCGGAATTCTGATGTTCCTGTACTTCAGAGCCTTAAACCCTGAAAGGATCAGGAACAGATCCCGGATAAACAGGATAATATAAGTAAGTATATTCAGAATGTCCGTAAAGAATGCCCCCGAAACCGTTCTGGAAGAATCCGGTGATATTGTAGTCAGAAGCATATTTATGATATAGACCATGCCATCCTTGAAATAAATCAGCAGATTCACGAAACCGAGAAGAAGTCCGAAGCATACCATGATCGTAATGGCCTTCAGCGCAACTGCCCGGAGCCACTGGTCCTTTTCCCTGATCAGTACATAGCCGGCAAGAAGGATCGGAATGACCGGAAAGGCCGTAATCAGTCCCGACCAGTAGATCAGGGCAGCGAGGAACGCTATCGAAATCCCGATCTCTGCCATCTGCTTCGACTGTACTTCTCTTACTTTCTGTTTCGGGGGAGCCGCTGCAGAGGCTTCCCTTCTGTCTTCCTTTTGAGGTTCCGCACTAACGCCGGCCGGAGCGCCGCACACCGGACAGGTGACTGCTCCGTCCTCGATCTCTTTCCCACAATTTCCGCAATACATCAAAGGCCCCTCCTTTTCAATCTCCTGATATTATAACACAACGGAGGCTGTTTCACAACGCTGTATTAGAGCGCCGGAGCCGCAGAGCGCTCTGCTCACAGCTCTATGTTCCCTTCGAACACCGTGACAGCCGGCCCGGTCATGTATACATTGTTCTCTTCCCGGTCCCAGAGGATTTCCAGATCGCCCCCAAGAAGATGGACCGTCACCGGCTTTCCGGCATCCACGATTCCGTTCAGCACAGCCGCAGCGACGACCGCACAGGCTCCGGTTCCGCATGCATAAGTCTCTCCGGATCCTCGTTCCCACACGCGCATTTTCAATTCATTTTTGCCAACCGTCTCAACGAATTCCGTATTGATCCGGTCAGGGAACAGCTCGTGATGTTCGAAAAGAGGCCCGCAGCGGAGCAGGTCAAGATGGTCGATATCTTCCGTAAAGATCACTGCATGCGGGTTCCCCATGGACACCGCTGTATATGTATACGAATAGTCTCCCGCTGTGATCGGTTCATCTACGACCTGCGCGAGCTCGGAGCGAACCGGAATTCTTGCAGGATCAAATACGGGCTCTCCCATGTTGACCCTTACCTTCTGTACTTTCCCGTTCTCAACACTCAGATATAAGGTTTTGATGCTGCCGCCGGAGGCCACCTTCAGCGTCTCCTTCTGCACGATGCCGTGATCATAGACATATTTTGCCACACAGCGGATCCCGTTCCCGCACATGGGGCTCCTGGAGCCGTCCGCGTTGTACATCACCATCTCGCAGTCTGCCGTGTCCGACGGGCAGATCAGTATCAGACCGTCAGATCCGATGCCGAAATGCCGGTCGCTCACGAACACAGCGGTTTTTTCCGGATTTTCCACATGTTCCTCAAAGCAGTTCACATACACATAATCATTCCCAATTCCATGCATTTTTGTAAACTTCACGATCATTCCTCCCTGTAAACTGTCACTTCTGTCTGTTCAGCACCTTCACAGACACGCGCATACTGTCATTCTTTCTTCAATGATTATAAAAAGCCGCGCCTCTTTATGCAAGTCTTCTCTTGCATTTCACACAGAATCTGTTAGAATAGACAGTTGAAGATTTTATTCGTATTTTGCATTTTTATGCATTAAGGAGGATTACTATGAAATTCATGAAAACAGCAGCACTTGGTCTCTCTGCAGCAATGGTTCTGGCAATGGGTACCTGCGCTTTTGCAGCAGTAGAATCCGTTGACGATCTCGAGGGATCCACCATTGGCGTTCAGATGGGCACAACCGGAGACATCTACGTAACCGACTACGAGGGAGACGAAGCAGGAACCAAAATCGAGCGTTTCTCCAAAGGTGCGCAGGCTGTTATGGCGCTTGTTCAGGGCAAGGTAGACTGTGTTGTCATCGATTACGAGCCGGCCAAAAAGTTTGTGGAAGCCAACGAAGGACTCCGCATTCTGGATGAAGACTTTGCTCTGGAAGAATACGCGATCGCGGTCTCCAAGGACAACACCGAGCTTACCGAGGCAATCAACGGCGCGCTTGCCGAGCTGAAGGAAGACGGCACCATCGACAATATTATCGCAAACTACATCGGCGAAGAGCAGGGAGAACATCCCTACGAATCCCCGGAGGATGTTGACCGCTCAAACGGCAAGCTTGTCATGGCTACAAACGCCGCTTTCGAGCCCTATGAATACTATGACGGTGAAACAATCATCGGCATCGACGCTGATATGGCACAGGCAATCTGCGACAAACTGGGATATGAGCTTCAGATCGACGACATGGAGTTTGCCTCCATCATCAATGCAGTTCAGACAGGCAAGGCCGATGTCGGCATCGCCGGAATGACCGTCACCGAGGATCGTCTGAAAAACATCGATTTTACAGATTCCTACACAACGGCACGCCAGGTCATCATTGTCAAGGAATAAAAATGAGGTGTTATTTTGACATTCCAGGAAAGATTTTCCTTAAACTTTATTGAAAAGGGCAGATACAAATATCTTTTATCAGGAATCAACAATACGCTGCTCATCACGATTATAGCGGCCGCCATCGGAATTGCCCTGGGCTTTCTGATCGCGATCATCCGGTCGACCCACGATACGACAGGCCGGCTGAAGATTCTTGACTTCCTGTGCAAGATTTATCTGACGGTGATCCGCGGTACTCCTACCACCGTGCAGCTCCTGATTGTGTATTTTGTCATTTTCAGCTCGGTCTCGCGGCCGATGCTCTCGGCGTTCATTGCGTTCGGACTGAACTCGGCCGCCTATGTCGCCGAGATCGTCCGGTCGGGCATCATGTCCATCGACCCCGGACAGATGGAGGCCGGCCGTTCGCTCGGCCTCACCTACCCGCAGACGATGGTCTTCGTCATTATCCCGCAGGCTTTCAAAAATGTCCTGCCGGCCCTTGCCAACGAGTTCATTGTCCTCCTGAAGGAGACATCGATCTGTATCGCGATCTCCCTTCGCGACCTGACCTATGGAACTCAGCTGATCAGCAGCCAGACCTACGATTACATGTTCCCGCTCCTTGCAGGCGCGCTTATCTACCTTGTAATCGTCGTATTCCTTACCTGGCTGTTCGGAAAACTGGAGAGGAGTATGAGGAAAAATGAACGGTGAAGTTCTGCTCGATATTCAGGGGCTGGAAAAGCATTTTGGAGACAACCGGGTTCTCCGCGGGATCACAACACAGATCCGCAAGGGCGAGGTTGTGGCAATCATCGGACCCTCCGGCTGCGGCAAATCGACCTTTCTCCGCTCCCTCAATCTTCTTGAGGAGCCGACCGGCGGGAAGATCTTCTTTGAAGGAGCCGAAATTACAGGCCCCGATGCCGATGTGAACAAAATCCGCCGCAAAATCGGTATGGTGTTCCAGCAGTTCAACCTGTTCCCGCATCTGACGATCCGGCGGAATATTACACTCGCACCGGTAAAGCTCGGCCTGCTCGGACGGGAAGAAGCAAACAGACGCGCCGATGAGCTGCTTGCCCGCGTCGGGCTTCCGGATAAAGCAAATGCGTATCCGTCCCAGCTATCCGGCGGACAGAAGCAGAGGATCGCGATTGCACGTGCCATGGCGATGAACCCTGATGTTATGCTGTTCGACGAACCGACATCGGCCCTGGATCCTGAGATGGTCGGCGAAGTGCTGGAAATCATGCGGGAGCTTGCCGAGTCCGGCATGACCATGGTGGTTGTCACACACGAGATGGGTTTTGCCCGTGAGGTGGCATCAAGAGCTGTTTTTATTGACGAGGGTGTCATCAAAGAAGACAATGCTCCGGAGAAATTCTTTACCTCCGCCCAGAATCCGAGACTGAGGGACTTTCTGTCAAAAGTTCTATAATACAAAAGCACCGGGAACGGTTCCCTGCGGATCCGTTCCCGGTTTCTTTTTTGGGGCAGTCAGCTGAAAACCGCCGGCGTCCCCAGCTTTTTCAGTTCACTGTATCCGTATTTCATGATATCCTTGCGCGTGATAATTCCGATAAAGAATCCCTGATCGTCCACCACAGGGACGAAGTTCTGGTTGATGGCGCAGTCGAGAAGATCTTCAATGTTCGCGCTGGCCCTGACCGGCTTGTAGGTAGCCCGCCGCGGAACCGCCATGATGGAGATTTCCTCCGCTTCGGAGATGCTTTCCACATTCAGGTGGCGGATCGCCCACAGGAGATCCCCCTCCGCAATCGTTCCGGTGTACCTGCCGTCCTCGCTGATCAGCGGAACACAGGAGTATTTCCGGTTTTCCATCTTCTCCAGTGTCTGTCTCAGCGTATCGGATTCATATATAAAAGCGACATCACTTTTCGGTGTCAGAAAAAACAGTATATTCATTTACACAGCCTCCGGTTCATATTTTGTTCATATTTCAGATGATAGTATGAATCCGGAGGTATGTCAATAATCTCAGTTATTAAATTTTCGGGAAGAATCCCTAAAATACACCTGCCAAAAACAGCTTACGGACTGTTATGATCTTTCGATCAGTTTCAGCATCGCGTCAACGGACTCGAAATGATCCGGCACCACATCCTCCACCGGGATCTCGATTCCGAGCTCCGCCTCAATCTCCGAGACCAGTGTCAGAATGTCAAACGACTTCATATAACCGCCTGTCACAAGGTTGTCCACATCCTCAAAATCAATGTCAGGCCGGATGTCCTCAAGGATCTCCATCAGTTTTTCTTTCATTTTGTTCTCCTTTCTTATAGCCGGGGCCGGGGCAGCTGTATTCTCTACTGCTGCCGCTGCGCTCCCCATACAATCTGTCCGAAAACCCTGGAGAAGGCTCTCGCGCCGTCTCCGTTCATGTGTCCGTCGTAATCCACAAACACCTCTGCATCGTGGGAAAATGCCTTAAAGTATTCCCTGTTAAAATTGTAGAACGGCACATTCCGCTCATTAAAATACTCCCCGAAGTACTTCCAGGCCGCCAGATAATTCTCCTCATACCTTTTGAGGGTGGCACCCGGGAGAGGCGTTGACACCGCAATAATATCAATTCCCTCTTCCTGACATGTCCGGATCAGCCTGTCAATATACGCCATATTCTCAGGCAGGAGCTTTTCTTCATAAAACAGCTCCGGATCATAAACCGGGAGTTTGTGAGGATCCACCGGAAACTTTTCGATGAATCCGTTTTCATGGTACATCTGAATCTCATTCCGGAGCCTGTCCGGATCATACTCTCCCTTCAGCTTCTGGCTGAGATTGCTGCCGATGTGGGAAATCTCGTAGGACAGTTCATACTCATAAAACGGAAAAAGAAGAGATCGGAAATCCATGTTCTTCAGAGCATCCCAAAAGTACGAAAGCTTCGTCCTCGATATGGGAAACTCATGATAAAACAGCAGGTAATTGTTCCCCGGCTCCTTTTCTTCCATATAATAAGAAGGGTCAACCTCGAGGATGATAAGCTTCGGATTCTGCTTCTCTATTGTCAGCCTGGCCAGATAATACGAGTCGATCGGATACTGGCCGCCGGCACATAAATTATGCCCTGTAAGCCCGGTTCCCTCCAGCATAATATCCGGATCCAGGTTCATCTTCCCGTTGGACGTTCCCAGGATGATCACATCCTTCTGCTCCGTCGAGATTGTGTGCACATCGTTTCTTGTGTAGGTGCAGGGATAAAGTGCCAGGTCCAGCCCTTTGATGATCAGCAGGGAAGCAAGCAGGCAGATCACATAGGGCAGAATTTTCTTAAAACTGCGCATATAAAAACCCCCTTGCTGCCGCCATCGGCCCGAACATCGGAATCAGGACAATCAGAACAAGGCTTAATGCTGCCACAGCCGGTACAGGACGAGCCGCAATTTTTTCCCGGACTCCGATTCCCTTTTCCCTTAAGATACTGACGATAAGAAGCGCCAGGCACCCAAGTGCCAGCGTGAGCAGCGCATACGGAGTGTAGGCTGTTCCCAGCTTGCCCGATGAAATCTCGAGCAGTTCTCCCGGCGCAAACCTCGTAACGGAATACCTCATCATCTTCATTGCCTGGCCGAACGAATCCGCACAGTCAAAATACCAGCTGATATTGATAAGGATGAAGGTTCTAAGCATCATAAATCCATGATACCAGCCTGCCTTGTCGTTGATGTGAAGCTTTTGCTTTGCCAGGGCAAATTCTCCTGCCAGAAGGCTGGAAAGAGCAATAATCACACCATTGTAAAGTCCCCAGCCGATATTGTTCCAGCTGGCCCCGTGCCAGATTCCGACCACAAAAAATACGATCAGGTTGGAGATACATACCGGTACCAGACGTCCCTTCTTTTTCCCGAAAATCTTCCTGCACCTCTTCCCCAGGCGGTTCATCCACCGGGAAAGCGTAAGCGGATACATCAGGTAGTCCTTCATCCAGGTTCCCAGGGTGATATGCCATCTCTGCCAGAAATCCGAGATCGAAACAGCAAAGAACGGCTGACGGAAATTCTCGTCCAGCCGGATTCCAAAGAGGCAGGAAACTCCCAGCATCACATCAATTCCGCCGGAGAAATCCCCGTACAGCTGGACAGTGTACATCAGAAGTCCGAACACTGCAATCCCCGAAAAGCGGTCCGGCTCCGCAAAAATCGCATCTACAAAAACTGCCGCCCACTCCGCGAGGATCATTTTTTTGAACAGTCCCCATGCAATCCTGATAATCCCCTCATTGACGATCTGCCTGTCAAAATAATGAGGGGTATAAAGCTGAGGAGCAAGCTTTTCAAATCTTCCGATCGGTCCCTGGACCATCTGCGGGAAGAAAGAAACAAACAGGGCAAACCTGAAACAGTTCTTTTCGGCCTCGGCCCTTCCCCAGTACACATCAAGCAGATAGCCTGCTGTCTGGAAGGTATAATAAGAAATGCCGAGAGGCAGAATCAGATGCAGAAGGGAAACATCCGAGTGAAACAGCCTGCCGATGTTAAAGATCAGGAAATTGGTGTATTTCAGAAACGCCAGCATTCCAAAATCCAGAATCAGGCATAAAATCAGATATTTTCGGGCTGCCTTCTTCCCCTCTTTCCTGTCCTCACTGTTTTTCAGGATCCGCTCCATTCCCAGGGCTCCGAGCCAGGATACAAAAGTGGAATAAATCAAAAAAAGGCCGGCCGCAGCACTGGCCGCAAGATAATAAACATAACTTGCGGCCAGCAGCACGATCCATTGTACAGTATGGGGTACAAGATAATAAATAACGAGAAGTGACAGCAGAAAAATCAGAAATAAATTTGATGTCATTGACATTTGCTTTGATCTCCTGCCGTTTTTTTATCAATACATCAGGCCATCCTCGATGCACGCGTCATCGTCTCCTCCGCTGGTCTCGCCGCCGGAGTAGCTGTCATAGGATGCATCGTATGAGCTGTCATAAGAGGCATCGTACGAACTGTCGTAGGACGAGTCATAGGAATAGTCGTCATAGGAGTAATCATCGTAGGAGTAATCATCGTAGGAGTAATCATATGAGGCATCGTATGAAGAATCATATGTGTAGTCCGCCGAATTATCCGTGTACACAGGAGCCGCTACTGCCGCTGCAGGAGCCGCGCTTTCTGCAGCAGCTGCCGGAGCTGCTGTCGGTGCTGCAGCTGCTGCCGGCGCTGCACCTGCTGCCGGCGCTGCACCTGCTGCCGGCGCTGCACCTGCTGCCGGCGCTGCTGTATCCTGGCCCTGGGTCAGTTTGATGATTTTCTCATACTCCAATGTGGTAATCTCGGTGTTGGTAACAGTGTTGAGATATTTCAGATATGCAACACCCTCCTCCATCAGGAGTTCCCCTTCTGTGATTGCTTCGAACGGGAAGGAATGCAGAACGGCAGTATTCGGGGCTGCTGCCTGTCCGTCTGCCGGAGCAGCCTCATCCACAAAAATCAGCTGAATCTCATATCCATCCGGCAGTTCCTTCGGCTCGTCCATGTTTGCCGAAGCTTCGGTGGTCTCCTGAACAGGCTCCGCTGTCTTCTCAGCCGGCTTGTAATAGAGGATTCTCTGCTCATCTTTGGCAAATACCTCGCCTAAAGGAAGGTATTCTTTTGTAAATGCAGCTTCGCCGGTCACTCTGATCATGACTGATTTGATATCTTTGCCGGTTGAATTCTTCAGAGTAACGGCAAATGCGCCTTCTTCCTGGGTTCCCATGGTTTTAAGAGCAGCGGCATCGGCTGGTGCGGCTTCAGTCTGGGCAGCAGCATCGGCTGCGGGCGCGGCTGCTTCCTCGGCATAGGCTGCGGTGCTCAGCATCGCGGTGCAGAGGGCAGTGACTAATAAGATTTTCTTCAGCATAATATTATCCTCCTCATTATATTAAAAAAGGTCTGGGGGCAGCACCCTCAAACTCGGAATGCTCCGCCTTCCTCGTTTGGGGCGGCCCGAGACGCTTCGCGTCTTGGCCGGGCTTCCTCTTCTTGGGGGGCAGCACCCTCAAACTCGGAATGCTCCGCCTTCCTCGTTTGGGGCGGCCCG
>CAMOXX010000069.1 GCA_946629475.1 uncultured Blautia sp.
CAAAGTGGATCAAGACGGCGGATGCTTCTTCTGCAAATACCAGAAAGCTCGGTATTATGACTGCACGGAAGCTCGGATATTCTGTATATGAGTTCAAGCGTCTGGTGCGTGCGATGCGTAAGCAGATCGGTATAGTGGAAGCACTCATGTCTGCAGGACGCTGGGATGAGATCCGCTACTCTGCGGTTCCTTCCAGAGCCATGATGATCTACAGAAATGCATTCATGAAGCATGACGCGGAACGTTTTGGTGAGTTTGTTCAGAAGGCGTCTTCCGGAGAAGCGGTGATCCACTCTGCCGCACTGTTTCCTTACGACATTGTCGAGAAGGTCATGAATATGAGCTGGAGCGGAATCCGGATCAGAGAAGATGAAACGCTGGAAGCTCAGTGGCGTCAGTTGCCGGATTACGTAGAAGCAGGAACCAATGCGCTGGTCATTGCGGATACTTCCGGCTCCATGTACGGAAGACCGATGGCAACTTCTGTCGGCCTGGCGGTGTACTTCGCAGAGCGGAACACCGGTCCGTACCACAACATGTTCATGTCTTTTTCCGGCACATCCCGGATCCAGATTTTGAAGGGGGAGACCCTGGCACAGAAGATCCGCAGCATCAACATGAACGACTGGGCGAACAACACAAATCTGCAGGCAGCATTTCAGCAGGTGCTGGATATCGCCGTGCGGAACCATATAGCTCAGAAGGATATGCCGAAATCTCTGATTGTTATTTCCGATATGGAAATTGACTACTGCGGTGACAGGAACTGGACTTTTTACGAGAAGATGGCTCATCGATTCAGAGTTCATGGTTACCAGATTCCGAACATTGTTTTCTGGAATGTAGCGTCTCGTCACGAGGTCTTCCACGCTGATAAGACCCGCAGAGGCGTACAGCTGGTAAGCGGCCAGTCCACTGCTGTTTTCCGTCAGGTCATGCAGTGTGTCGGCATGAATCCGGTGGAGGCGATGGAGAAGATCATAGGCTCTGAAAGGTATGCGGCGATCACGGTTGCCTGAGTGAAATACTAAAGCGGCCGCTCCGGTCCGAACATGATAATAGGAACATACAAGGAATATAGCGTCTGTGACTAACACTCACAGGCGCTTATTTGCGTCCAAATTTAGGAAGATGCTTCATAACGTGTGAGGCGCAAAAAGGAACTCCGAGACGTTCCGGATATCCATTATAAAATGTTGAGATTGGACAATCAGAACATATCATGAGAGAATACAGACAGAAACAAAAATCTGTTTTTTATGTCCGGTCTGAGATACCGGGAGGGAACAAGATATGAAAAGCACGAGTAAGTTTATTTCCCTGATCCTTCGTCACAAGCCGGAAGTCATCGGTATCACACTTGATGAACATGGATGGGCAGATGTACAGGCACTTATTGACGGAATTAACAGGGCAGGAGGGCATGCCCTTGACATGGAATTACTGGAGGAAATCGTCCGGACCGATAAAAAACAGCGTTATTCTTTCAATGAGGATCATACGCTCATCCGTGCGAATCAGGGCCATTCCGTTCCGGTAGATGTGGAACTTCAGGAAAAGATCCCGCCGGATATTCTCTGGCATGGTACAGGGGAGAAATATGTCTCTTCTATCGATGAACAGGGACTGCTTCCCAAAAGCCGACTGTATGTGCATCTATCATCGGATATGGAAACTGCGCGGAAAGTCGGCAGCAGGCATGGTAAGCCGGTCATCTACGAAATCGACTGCCGGAGGATGGCAGGTGACGGATATCGGTTCTTTCTTTCTGCAAACCGGGTATGGCTTACAAAGGAAGTTCCGGCGCTATATCTGAAGAAGATATGAATCATTATATAGTCAGCAAAAGCATAAGCAGCAGGAGCCTACCCGCCATCTCCTCTGCAGAACAGATTTAAGGCTATACAGATTGCTGTGGCATAATTTGAGCATGATTGTGTTGAGGTGCTTTTCTGTGCATGTTATGCTTTGTATACAGGCGGTTTTACAGATAAAGACTTTTTCATTAGAGCTGGGGCAGAGATTATTTCCCGGCGTATCCTTGGATGTTCAGAATATCAGTCGGAGGAATTGCTTATGAGCTACTTTACTCTTAGAAACGGCGAAAAAATATATTATGAGGACAGGGGAACCGGTCCGGATACAATTATCATGATGCATGGCTGGACAAGCTCTCATGAAATATATCTTGAGCCGGTGGAAAAGCTGCAGGAACAAGCCCGATGCATTATCTATGACCATCGGGGACATGGAGGGAGCAAGGAGGCCTGCAGCGGAACCTCCACCATGGAAACACTCGCGGAAGATCTGAATGAAATGATTCAGGGACTTTCACTCTCCAATATCACACTTCTGGGATGGTCCATGGGCGCGGCTGTCATATTCAACTATGTCCGACTCTATGGCTGTGACAGACTGAAGCAGATCATTCTCTGCGACATGACTCCGAAGCAGTTAAATGATGAAGAATGGAAACTGGGGCTGTATCAGGGCCGATACACGAAAGAAGACATGGAGCGGGACGCAGGTAAGAAGTTCTACCCTCTGTATAAGGAATTCGCCATCGGAGCTGTTCCGAAGCTGGCAAAGGTGCCGGGATTTCTTCTTAGAAGACCTCTGAAAAAGATTCTGGCAAAGTGTGACGAATCAACGCTGAAAAGTCTGGCGGCATCCATGAAAGCGCAGGATAATCGCCCGATCGTTGGACAGATTACGGTACCGGTCACATATTTTTACGCAGATCCCGGTTCGCTGTTCTCTCCGACACTGGCAGACTGGTACAAAAATCATGTAGCGGCTCCATACATGGCTGTTCGTTTTCCGGAAAGCACCCATATGCTGGTCAGTGATTATCCGGAGAAGTTCGCGGAAGAAGTCAGAACGGCTCTTCGCACTTTTTCGAGGTGAGACCATGTATGTGATCAAACTGAAAATAAAAGACGAGGATGACCTGTACGATCCGTTTGCTTATGAAGAGGAACTGCTGAGTGATGATGTTAAGTCGTATGTTATTGAACAGGAAAATAAAAAACAATGGCGAAATAAAGTTCAGGTGTGCAAAGGATGAAGGAACCGTTCAGGATTCTGAAGGAAGCGGGATATGAGTACGAACAAAATCATTGAAATTCACTGTCCGGACTGCGGTGCGCCTGCGACATATGATATCCGCAGCGGCGTATTTGCCTGCCAGTATTGCGGCGGAAAAGTCACCGTCGACGGCGCTCAGGAAGAGAAGCGGGGCTTTCGGAACTTACAGCAGACCAGACTTCGGGAGTCTGCGGCAGGTTATCAGCTTTGGCGCGCTTCCTGTTCCGTATGCGGTGCGGAAGTCGTATTTGAAGAAAATGAAGCGCTTGCAAACTGCGCTTTCTGCGGCCATGCACTCGTCAGGAAGGGATATCTGCAGAAAAAGAATCTTCCGGAGATCATTATTCCTTTTCAGATCACAGATGCGGAAGCCCGGGAATGCCTCACCCGGTGGTGTGAAAAGAATCATGGGAAAAGAGAGGCTAAGCTTCTGAAGGGAAAGACAGGTGAGCTAAAAGGATTCTATCTTCCCTATGAATTCGTGCGCGGGCCGGTCACCTGTCATGTCAGAAGGATTTCCGACGGAGGCGTATATACCTGCAGAGGGTTTATCGACGAGGTGTTTGTAAACTGTTCTGAGCAGCTTGATAATATGGTGCTTGATGGTATGGAACCCTTTGATCTTGACGCGCTGACAGAGTTTGACTTTGCCTTCGTGGCGGGGCACCAGGTGAAGACGGATAATATTTCCGGCAAGGAGCTGGAGAGACGTATCCGTGAAGAGGTCAGCGCAGCCTATACACCCACCGTGCGAAAAGTGTTGGAGACAAAGGCTGTGGAAATCGATGCAAATGTTTCCGCTGCTTACAGAATGCCGGCTTTGCTGCCGGTCTATTATCTGTCGGACGGGGATCTGATGGCAGCTGTCAACGGACAGACGGGGAAGGTCAGCGTTCGTGCTATAAAGGAATCCTATTATTATTTTCTGCCATGGTGGCTGAAAGCTGTATTTGCTGCGATCATCATTTCGGCTGTTTTCTTTCTGGGATTCTCTCTGCTCGGGGGCGATATCAGAGAAAGAATGGTCATAACGGCGGCACTGGCTTTTTTCACATTCATTGTCACGCTCACCGCGTACAGCGATACGAAGCATTTGAAGTTCCGTATAGAGCATGGAAGAAAGGTGTTTACCTCCGGCAAAGAGGCATTTGTCAGAGAGAACGGTATACTGACCGGGACGACCCTTCCGGAAAGGAATAATACCCCGCCGGTCTTTTTTGAGAAACTGGACGGGAAGATCGAAGAGGTAGTGATTCGGTTCTCATCCCCTCTGCGCTTTGCCGGTATGATCTTGATGTCCCTTTTGGTACTGTTTCTTCCGGTCATTATTGCTCTGTTCCTGAACGGGTTCAATTTTTCACGGCTGCAGCCCGGCGGAAGTGCTGTCTGGTTCTGTATCTTTGTGCCGGTCATCCCGATTTATCTGCTGAAGTACGGCCGGATCGAGCTGTATGACAGACCCTGGATCTATATTGTATCGCCGGACGGAAAGAAGACCAGATACAGAAAAAAGGGAGGCGTTCACAGCAGTTGGAAGGATATCGTAAAGACGGTCCTCGGAACTTTGTTCGTGCCGCCGCTCTGTTTTGCGGTGTGGTTCGGTATTGCATGCTTCTGTGTGATGTGTTATCTGACGGCATTCGGCTGGTGACTTAAAAAGTAAAATAGACATCTGCCGATAAAATGGTTATAATGGAGAACATTATGAGAAATGATGTTATCTATCGAAAGCGAAAGGAGACGATACGATGGATGAATATAATGAGATCGGCGCAAGACTGAGAGAGCTGCGGGAAGTCAGCGACTATACTATAGAAGAACTGGCGAAAGAACTTGATCTGAGTCCGGAGGTCTACGCCTCATATGAAGAGAACGGTAAGGACGTCCCCATCAGCGTTATCTATCAGATCGCCAATAAATTCAAGGTGGATTTTACTGAGATCTGCACCGGACAGAGTGCCAAGCTGGATACTTTCCACGTCATTCGAAGGGGCGGCGGCAAGGTCATCAATCGAAATCCGGAGTATCATTTTGAGGATCTGGCTTTCCGTTATGCAAATAAAATCATGCAGCCCCTTCTGGTAACCCTGGAGCCTACAGATGCCGTTGCCAAGCTGATCACTCACAAAGGTCAGGAATTCAACCTTGTTCTGGAAGGTACCGTCATTGTTACTCTGGGAGACAGGGAATTTGTCCTGAATCCGGGCGATTCGATTTACTTTAATCCGACCATCCCCCATGGACAGCGCTGCGGCGGAGACGTAAAGGCACGTTTCCTGACGGTCATTACGGAATAATGTGATTACAATGCTGAAAGTATCATTCTGACACAGAGCATGCTCGAGTGGGAAGAATGATACCTGTGACAAGATTGCGGGCGTGTGTAAGCGCGGAACGATCCGTAAACGACTTTTGGCGACATTATCTAATATCGAGAGCAGATATCGTAAAAGAGCATAGAAAGAATCCCGGGAAAGCGGGATTCGCATTTTACCTGAGTGCAGAAAAGGAGTTAAGCAGCCTTGGATTACTTACTGAACAAATATCTTCCTCAGATCGAATTTTCAAGTTATGAGGAATTCAAAGAGAAACTGACAATCAATGTACCGGAGGATTTTAACTTCGGCTATGATGTTGTGGACGAATGGGCCAGAGTGGAACCCGATAAAAAGGCTCTTGTATGGGTGAATGAAGAGGATGAGGAACATATCTTTACCTTTACGGAGATCAGCAGGCGTTCCAACCAGGTGGCCAACTATCTGAAGAGCCTGGGATTCAAGAAAGGCGATGTAGTCATGATGATCCTTCGCCGCCGCTGGGAGTACTGGGTATGCGCGACCGCGCTCCACAAGCTGGGCGTCATCCTGATCCCGGCAACGCTGCAGCTGACGAAGAAGGATATCGTCTACCGCGGCAATGCAGCTTCCGTAAAAGGTATAATCTGTGTGGATGATGATTTCGTGGTGAATCAGACAGAGATGGCTGAACCGGAAATACCTTCTCTGCAGTATAAATTCCTTGTAGGAGGCCCGAGAGAAGGGTGGAACAGGCTCCATGACGCTTTTGACAGTTTTTCGGAAGTTCTCGAGCGGCCGACCGGAGAAGAGGCGAACACCTGGAACGATATTATGCTGGTCTATTTTACCAGCGGGACCACAGGTATGCCGAAGCTGGTACAGCACAATTTTGCGTACCCTCTGGGGCATATCGTCACCGCGAAATACTGGCAGCATGTGGAGGAGAACCACCTTCACATGAGCGTTTCCGATTCCGGATGGGCTAAATTCGGCTGGGGAAAAATATACGGACAGTGGATCTGCGGAGCTACCATTTTCTGCTACGATATGGTGGGAAGGTTCAATCCGAAACACCTTCTTTCCAAAGTGGAAAAGTACAAAGTAACGACTTTCTGCGCTCCGCCGACGATGTACCGCTTTATGCTGCAGGAGGATCTCACGCAGTTCGATCTCTCTGCCCTGCATCACTGCGCGACAGCGGGCGAGCCGCTCAATCCCGAAGTCGTCAAGCGCTGGAAGGAACTGACCGGGCACCAGATTTACGAAGGATTCGGCCAGTCGGAAGGACCGGTCCTGATCGCCAACTTCGGCAGTGAATGGTTCGAGCCGATCGAAGGTTCCACGGGAAAGCCGAATCCGCTCTTTGATATTCAGCTGCTGAATTCGGACGGTTATGTCTGTGAAGACGGTGAAGAAGGTTCTCTCACCATGATGGACGTGAAACATCATCCGCCGGTCGGTCTCTTTACGGGCTATTACAAAGATCCGGAGATGACAGAGGAGAAGCTTGGCGGTATCGGTTACAATACCGGCGATGTTCTCTGGCGCGACAGCAACGGCTATTACAGATTTGTCGGCCGTAACGATGACGTAATCAAATGTTCCGGCTACCGCATCGGACCCTTTGAGGTCGAATCTGCCCTGATCGCTCACGATGCCGTTGTGGAATGTGCCATAACCGGTGCGCCGGATCCTATCCGCGGACAGGTCGTCAAGGCAACGATCGTGCTGGCTAAAGGATATACTCCGTCCGATGAGCTGACCAAAGAACTGCAGAAGCATGTTAAAAAGCTTACCGCTCCTTACAAGTATCCCCGTATCGTTGAGTACGTGGACGAACTGCCCAAGACAGTCGGCGGAAAGATCAAGAGGGCGTTGATCCGTAAAACGGACGAGGATAATTATAAGAGTATCCAGTAAGAAATCCGGGAGAACGCTTGATGGGGCTGACACATGGATAGAAAAATGTTTTTTCAGGCAATCTTTAAATTCATGTCTGGTTTGATCCTGGTCGGAGCACTTCTGTTCCTTCCGGCCGGGACGACCCGTTATCCCGGAGCCTGGCTCCTGATCATCGTTCTGTTTCTTCCGATGTTCATAGCCGGCCTTGTAATGATGCGGAAAAATCCGGAATTGCTGCGAAAGCGTCTGAACGTGAAAGAAGAGCAGGGGGAACAGAAAACGGTAATTCTTCTGAGTGCCCTGATGTTTCTTTCCGCTTTTATTGTTGCCGGTTTAAATTTCCGATATGGATGGATCGTTCTTCCGTTCCGGATCTCCTGCGCGGCATCGGCGGTGTTTCTGCTGGGATATATCCTGTATGCGGAGGTGCTCCGGGAGAATGTCTGGCTGTCCCGAACAGTGGAGGTCCAGGAGGATCAGAAAGTAGTGGATACCGGTCTGTATGGGGTCGTGAGGCATCCTATGTACATGGCAACGCTGCTGCTTTTTCTTTCCATGCCCCTCATTCTGGGGTCTCCGATCTCTTTCATAATTATGCTGATGTACATCCCGATCATAGCAAAGCGCATTCGGAATGAAGAAGCTGTTTTGGAGGAAGGTCTGGAAGGCTA
Source organism: uncultured Blautia sp. (assembly GCA_946629475.1). GTDB lineage: Bacteria > Bacillota > Clostridia > Lachnospirales > Lachnospiraceae > Blautia_A. The sequence continues at coordinate 7,958 of CAMOXX010000069.1, forward strand.
CACGGAATATAAAAGAAAAGTGAAGTATAAAGTGATCCCGTTCATCTGGTAGGCGGGAGCAGGAGTTATTCAGAAGCACAATCCCGTCAGGGGATGCAAAAAAGCATCCTCCGGCGGGATTTTCAGTTATGCTCTATTTATGCTATACTTCAAGAAGATGAACAAACCGAAAAATACCGGAACTTATTATTGGCGACGAAAAACAGAGGACTCTGATTATGGGCATTGATATTTTAAATTACGGAAAAAAGGATGCGGATATACTTCTGGTTCAGATGGTTGATGAGCATGATCTTGAGGAGATCGAGAACGAGGTAAAACATATCAAAAAACTTTCCGGAGACCGCAAGTTCTGTCTGAAAGCGGTAAAGGTGAAGAGCTGGAACAGAGATCTTTCGCCCTGGAGTGCGCCTGCCGTCTTCGGAAAGGAGGATTTCGGAAAGGATGCACCCGAAACATTGCGATATCTTCAGGAGAAAGTCCTTCCGTCTGAGGGCGATAAAACGACAGAGCCGATAAAGAAAGTCTATATCGGAGGATACTCTCTGGCAGGACTTTTTGCTCTCTGGGTCGGATATCAGACGGATCGCTTTGACGGCATTGCCGCCGTATCTCCATCTATCTGGTTTCCCGGTTTTACGGAATACATGAGGAAGAACAGGCTTCATTCCGATGCTGTTTACCTGAGTCTGGGAGACCGCGAGGAGAAAACGAGAAACCCGGTCATGGCACAGGTGGGAAATGCTATTCGGGATGCGGAAACTATTTTAAAAGGGACCGGAAAAGATTGCATTTTGGAGTGGAACAGAGGAACTCATTTTAACGAGCCGGCTCTTCGGACTGCAAAGGGATTTGCATGGCTCCTGAACCGGGACTGCGGAACCGTAGATTGAGGGGATCGGTGATTACGGGGCGCGAAGGAGAATTTGCAGATATGGATATGTGGTATAAGGGAATGGACATCTCCAGTCTTCTTGAAGTGGAAGAATGCGGAGGAAAGTTCTTCGACCGGGGGCAGGAGAAGAATGCTCTGGAAATATTGAAGGATTACGGGATGAATCTTGTCCGCCTTCGATTATGGAATGATCCGTATGATGAAGATGGAAACCCTTACGGAGCCGGGACAAATGATCTGAGCAGAACGATGATCCTGGCCGGGAGGGTGAAGAAGCTGGGACTTCCCTGGCTCCTTGATATTCACTACAGCGATTTCTGGGTGGATCCGGGAAAGCAATGCCTTCCGAAAGCATGGAAAAATTATAATGAGGAAGAACTGGAGGAAGCGGTCTTTAAGTATACCCGAGACGTCCTGATCAGACTGCGGGATGCGGATCTTCTTCCCGAAATCGTAGCAGTGGGGAATGAAGTGACCAACGGGCTTCTGTGGCCGTTCGGCAAGGTGCCTGATTATAAAAATATTGTCCGGTTCGTAAATGCAGGAATCCGGGCGGTCCGGGAGATGGATGAGAGAATCGCCTGCATGATCCATCTGGATAACGGCGGCAATAACGCGCTGTACCGCAGCTGGTTCGATCAGTACTTTCAATGGGGCGGAATGGATTTTGAGTATATCGGGTTGAGTTATTATCCGTTCTGGCACGGGTCTCTGCAGGATCTGGAGAATAATATGGCGGATATTGCCATGCGGTATCGTAAAAAGCTGATCGTAGCAGAGGTGTCCACCGCATTTACGTTGGAGGATTACAGAGATTATGAGAAGCTGCCGGATGACCTGCGAAAGGGTATGGCGACCAAAAAGGAACTGACGGAAAGTGTTCCTTTCCCTATGACAAAGCAGGGGCAGGCTGATTTCCTGGATGCGCTCACAGACGTTATATGCAGGGTGCCTGAAAATCTCGGCTGCGGATTTATTTACTGGGAGCCGGCCTGGCTGCCGGTCCCGGGGAGCCAGTGGGCCAACGACAATGCGATTCGCTATATGAATGAAAAAGGTCCGGGAGGAAATGAGTGGGCCAATCAGGCTCTTTTTGATTACGATGGAAATGTTAATCCGGCGCTTAAAGTGATCAGAGACAGAAAGGTCTTATCAGGCTTTCCGGAAGAGTGCCGAAAGGTATCTGAAAAAGGAGCTGCGCTGGCCAGACAGTAAATTCAGACGCTTGAGTACCTGAGGGTATAAAAGCAGTGGATGTTTTAGGTAAGAAATATGCTTTCTGTAATACAATATTCTTTTAACGCCGTCATGCCGATCATACTGCTGATCCTGATGGGGGTCCTGGCCAGACGTACCGGATATCTGGACGCTGCCACGTTTCAAAAAATGAATAAGTTCAATTTCCGCTTTAATTTCTTTGCGCTGATGTTCGTGAATCTCTATACGGTAGAGTCTATTCGTCAGATGCCGGTGCGCATGGGAATCTTTATGCTGACTGTCCTGTCTGTTCTCCTGGTCCTTGGGATTTTTCTCTCCGGAGTCTTTACGAAGGAACGCTTCCGTCGCGGCGTCCTTGTTCAGGCTGTGTTCCGCTCCAATTACGCGATCGTAGGCATACCTGTCGCTGCCGCGCTGGTCGGGGATGAGGGCGGACAGATGGCGTCTTTCCTTCAGTTTCCGATTGTCATGTTTTTTAATTTCATGAGCGTGCTGGTGCTGAGCATATACTCGGACTATGAGGCCCAGTACCGCCTGTACGGGGAGGGTCCTCTTGCGGAAGAGGTGAGTTCGAGAGATGCCGGTGAGGCTTCTTCTGCAGATGCAGCGAACGTGGAACCGGCGGGCCGGAAGGTCCATACAGAAAAATCAAAAATAGATTTTATGAAGATCCTGAAAGGGATTCTTTTAAATCCCCTGATCCAGGGACTTGTCGCCGGTTTTATTGTTCTGATCCTGAGGGAGGTGATCCCGAAGGGAGCCGACGGTGAACTTGTTTTCAGCATAGAAAGAGATATCCCGTGGCTGTACTCTTCACTCCAATCTCTTTCCAGACTGGCAACGCCTCTGGCGCTGGTCGTTCTGGGCGGACAGCTGGAGATGAAGGAAATCAGTGGTTATAAGAAAGAACTGATTGCCGGTGTCTTCATGCGGCTGGTTGGGGCCCCGGCCATAGGATTCGCTCTGCTGTATGCTGCTGTAAGAATGGGCCTGCTTGTTGTGGGACCTGTGGAGATTGCCGTTATGGTCGCGATTTTCGGTTCACCCATGGCCGTTGCGTCGACCGTCATGTCTCAGGAGATGGGTGGTGACGGACATCTGGCAGGTCAGATCGTGGTGTGGACCAGTGTCCTGGGAATGGTCTCTCTGTTCCTGCTTATTTTTACTCTTCGAATGAGTGGGTTCCTGTAACGGAAAAAGGAGGATGCGGATCAGGCCTTTCAGTCTGAGAAGATCGAAATGAGAAAGCGGAGAATCTGCCTGAATTACGTGGATGACAAAAAGATAAATATTTAAAACATAATGTAATATATACTTGACAAAAAGTCGTTCTGTGAGATAATGGAATCAAGAATACAGAACAAATGCATCCACACGGAGGTAGATTATGAATACATATTCATCCGGCATGGCATCCGGCATACTATTCGGGGTATTATTCGTTGCGATACTGTG
>CAMOXX010000070.1 GCA_946629475.1 uncultured Blautia sp.
CTGCTTGAAGCTGGGGGCGGCATTTGCGGTTCTGAACGCCCGCGATCCGGAAGACCGGCTGGAATACATCTTCAGGGACTGCTCCGCCGCTCTTGTTGTGAGAGAGGACTTTTTTGCAGACGCAGGCAGCTTCAGGCCGATTGAGAAGGAGGCTGCCGTGTCGGACGAAGATACGGCCATGCTGGTGTACACCTCAGGTTCCACCGGCAATCCCAAGGGAGTGATCATCGACCAGCTCGCGATTTTTTCCAGCATACGCAAAACAGTCACGGAAGATGATGTTTTTGGCATGGGAGCGCCGTTTTACTTTATTGCAGGCAGTAAAACTCTGTTTATCGGACTTGCATGCGGCTGTACAAATGTCCTGATCCCATTAGCCGCTATGCGCGACCCGCAGCTTCTTGCAGAATTTCTTGCAGAGCATCAGGTCACCGTCACCTTTATCAGCCCGAAGGTTCTGCGCTATTTTAAGCCGATTGGGAATTCGCTGAAAAAGGTACTGGCGGGGAGCGAGCGTTTAAGCGGCATATGGAGCGATCAGTTCAAAATCTGCAACAATTACGGTATGTCAGAGACTGTCGCGTCCGTGCTGGAGTTTGAAGTGGACCGGCCGTATGAAAACACGCCGGTAGGCAAACCCTTAAAAGGGACAGAGGTCTATCTGCTCGACGGGAACGGGCAGGAGGCCGAAGAGGGCGAAATCTGCGTGGCCGGTCATCTTGGAAAGGGATATCTCAATCTTCCCGCGGAGAGTGCGAAGGTATTTGTTCCCAATCCTTTCAGGGACAGGGATGGCTTTGACACGATGATCCATACCGGGGATCTCGGAAAGCGGCTGCCCGATGGAAACATTGTCTATTTAAACCGCATTGACTGGATGGTGAAGATTAACGGCCAGCGTGTCGAACCGGGTGAGATCGAAGCAAAGCTCAGGAAAATCGAAGGGATCGCGGACGCGGCAGTAAAGGATTTCACGGATGCTTCGGGGCAGACTTTCCTTGTGGCTTATTATGTTCTGAAGAAAGAACTGGATGAAGCGCTGATCCGGGAGAGCCTGAAGGGCATGCTGCCGGATTATATGATTCCGTCCTTTTTCGTGCGCCTTGACAGGCTCCCGGTGAATGCAAACGGCAAGCTCGACCGCGGCGCGCTTAAAAATCCTGACATCGGTGAAAAACGGACCGTCTACGCAGCTCCCGAAAATGAACTGCAGGAGAAGATTGTCAGGGCTTATGAGAAAGTGCTGAATCTTTCCGGCATCGGTATCGACGATGATTTTTTCTCCCTTGGAGGGGATTCCATCAAGGTCATCATGCTGCAGAGCCTGCTGAAGGATGTGGGCGTGACGGTTGCGGCAGGCGAGATCTTCGAGGCGCATACCCCGAGGGCGCTTTCTGCCTCAAAGGGCTATTCATCCCCGCTGTCCGGCTACAAGGGGCACGAGGCAGATGCATATCCCCTGACCCGGGCGCAGATGAGCATTTATCTGGACAGCCTGATGCCGGGGAAGGAAACTGCCTATAATAACACCTTCGGACTGTTTCTGCCGGACGGCATGGACGCGCCGCGGCTGATCCATGCAGCCGAAACCGTGCTGAATCATTATCCTGTTTTCCTTTCGGCCGCGCGGATCGTGGACGATGAGCCGTCCCTGGTCCCGCTTAAGAATGAGAAAATCGCGGTGGCACAGATTGAGACGGATGAAACGGATAAAGAGGTCCTGGCACAGCGTATCAATACGCCCTTTGAGCTCGACAGGGGACCGCTCTGCCGGGCAGCGGTGTTCCATACGCCGGAGGGGCTGTTCTTTGTCTGCACGGCCCATCATCTGGTCAGCGACGGCAGCTCCCTGTCAATTGTGGCGAAAAATATTGCGGCAGTTTATAACGGGAACGCGATCGCCGATGAGGATATGAGCAACTTCACGCTGGCGCTTTATGAGTCAGAGCATAAAGACGAAATGAAAGCCGACGAAGACATCTACCGCCGGATGCTGGATGAGATGGATGGCGATACGGCTCTCTATCCCGATGATGACCCGGCGCTCGCTGATTTTGCCGGCAGGCTTGGAACCTTCCATACCAGCTTATACGCGGGCAGGAAGGATCTTTCCGGTACGCTCCTTCCGACCCTGTCACAAAACGGCGTCACCGAATCCAGTCTGTTTATGACGGCTTACGCCTATATGCTGGGACTGATGTGCGGCCAGAAGGACGTGCTGTTTTTTGCGGGGGAGAACGGACGCCATGATCCCGTGCTTATGAACACGGTGGGCATGCTGGTACACAATATACCTGTATTTGTCAGGCTTGATGAGAAGGAAAACGGGCTGGCCTTCGTAAAACAGCTGCAGGAGCTTTTCCATGAACTGGTAAGCCATGACAATGCGGATTATGCCGCACTGCTGGGTGAGTATTCGGTCAGGCCGGACAATTTCTTTGTCTATCAGGGGGACATGTTTACGGGTGTTTCCATGGACGGCCGCAGGATTCCGATGGAATTGTTTGCTTCCCGTGACGTCATGGCTTCCCTGACCCTGCATGTGATCAAGCAGTCAGACGGTGATTATGCGCTGTGCTTCGATTATGCGGCAGAAAAATACAAAGCTGACACCATCCGGCGCATGGCTGCACTTTACGTGCAGATCGTGAATGGACTGTGCGGCGGGGGCAGGCTCTCAGACATCCGCCTGACCACGGATGAAAATCTTCTGGAGATGGATGCTTTCAATGATACGCAGGCGGATTATCCTGTGACTGACATTGTATCCATGTTCCGGACAAGCGTAGAGCGGTATCCCGATCATCCGGCGGTTATTTTTAAGGACAGGGTCTTTTCTTATTCTGCTCTGGATGAGGCATCTGAGCGCATCGCGGGGTATCTCAGAGGACAGGGGATCCGAAAGGGGAGCGTTGTCTCCATCCTGATTCCCCGCTGTGAGTATATGCCCATCACCGCGCTGGGCGTGCTGAAAGCCGGCGCGGCGTACCAGCCGCTGGATCCGGGCTATCCCACAGAGCGCCTGGCTTTAATGATGGAGGATGCTGCCTGCAGTCTTCTGATCGCGGAGGAAGATCTGCTGGAAAAGGTGCCGGATTACAAAGGACCGGTCCTGCTGCTGAAGGATATCCCTTCGCTTCCGGAATGCGAAGCAGTCAAAGACCACCCCGCTCCGGAGGATCTTTTCATCCTGCTGTATACTTCCGGCTCCACCGGCGTACCCAAGGGCGTTATGCTCGAGCACCACTCCCTGGCCAATTTCTGCCAGTGGTATCAGGATTACTATCAGCTTGACGATATGAGCCGGGTGGCAGCGTATGCCAGCTTTGGATTCGATGCCTGCATGATGGACATGTACTCTGCACTGACCGCAGGGGCGTGCACCTGCATCGTGGAGGAGGAGATCCGGCTGGACCTCAAGGCGATGGAAGAGTGGTTCAACCGCCTGGGGATCACCCACAGCTTTATGACTACCCAGGTGGGACGGCAGTTCTATGCCATAGCCAATGTTCCCAGTCTGCGTTACCTGTCGACGGGCGGAGAAAAGCTGGCCGGCGTGGAACTCAGGCCTGAGATCACGACGAAGCTTATCAACGGATATGGCCCTACCGAGTGTACGATTTTTACAACTGTCTTTCCTTTGGAAAAGCATCATGAGAGGATCCCCATCGGTAAACCTCTGACAAACTATAAATGTTATGTCGCGGATGAGCATATGCGCCGTCTGCCGCCCATGGTTCCGGGGGAGCTTCTGATCGCCGGGCGCGGCGTCGGGCGGGGGTATCTGAACAAAGCTGAGCTGACAGACAAGGCTTTTGTCCGGAATCCGTTCTCCGGCGATCCGGAGTATGAGCGCGTATACCACACGGGGGACGTTGTACGTCTGCTTCCTGATGGCAACTATGATTTTGTCGGCAGGAACGACGGCCAGGTGAAGATCAGGGGCTTCCGTATTGAGCTGACGGAAATCGAGGTTGTCATCCGGGAATTCCCGGGCATTAAGGACGTCACGGTCCAGGCCTTTGACAGCGAGGGCAGTGAAGGGAAATTTATAGCGGCGTATATCGTATCGGACAATGAGATTGATATCGATGCGCTCAATGAATTCATTGCCGCGCGCAAGCCTTACTACATGGTGCCCGCGGTGACAATGCAGATTGAGAGCATCCCGCTGAACCAGAATCAGAAGGTCAACAAAAAGGCACTGCCGAAGCCGGTCCGGAAAGCGGTGGAGATCGTACAGCCCGCGAATGATGTGGAGCGCACGCTGTTTGACATCTGCGCCAAAATCGTGGGCTATGAGGAATTCGGCGTTACCGTTCCCTTTGAGGAGATCGGATTCACCTCTCTGTCATATATAGAGCTTGCTTCCAAAGTGATCAGCAGTCTGGGAGTGGAGTTTAAGCTTTCAGACCTGATGGCAGGGGGAACGACAATCCGCTCGCTCTCAGAACGGATCAGCAGGGCGGATCTGCCGGCAGAAAGCCACAGGGAGCAGAAAGACCGTTATCCTCTGGCACCGCAGCAGTATGCGCTTATGTATCACAGCATCGCTTCTGACATGTACAGGGAGTTTATCTTCACAGAAGAATGGTCGGATGCCCTGGCGGTCAGAAAGGCATTTGTCAATATCATCAACAGCTTTCCTTATCTGTATACGACATTCAGGCAGGAAGACGGAGAATGGTACCAGATCCCATACGACGGGCAGATGCTGACAGAGGAAGATGTTCCTGTCTTTGACGGGGCGCCTTCACAGAGCGACATTGATACGTTCTGCACACCTTATGAGATCGCAGAGGCGGAAAGGCTCTTTGATCTGTGCGTATACAATGGCGAAAAAGTGATCGTTCTGCTTCATGTACATCATGTGCTGATGGACCACGTCTTTATGGAAAAGTTTGTTTCCTATATCAGTGAGTCCTTAAGAAATCCGGCTTTCAGGCCTTCTGAACAGGCAGATTATTATGAGTACGCCCTGGAGCATGCGGCCTCAAAATCTCCGGCGGAGGGAAAAGAGCCTCACAGGGTGGAAACATTCATAACGATCCGCGACGGTGTGAATATGAATAATATGAAGCCGGTCATGGACAAGTACAAAATTCAGCCTGCCGAGTATATGTTCGGGCTCGTGAGCCAGGCATATCTGGATGTCCTTGGCCTGGATGAGACTGTGATCTACAACGTGTTCGGAGGACGCAACGAGGCGAGATACTTTAACACGGCCGGTTACTTCCCGATGGGCGTTCCGATTCATGTCAGGAAGGAAGCGGATATCTTCTCCCATGTGAAGCAGGATATCGTGGCGTCTCTGGCAGGCTGCACGCCGAAGGACGATTACGCCTATAATGCCATCGTGAACCATAAATACGAATGGCCGTTTATCACTTATAACTGCATGGATTATATATCCGTGACAAAGGACTTTGAACTGATATCCCTTCAGAGTAAAAATACGCCCATCTCAGAGGAAGTGAAGGAAGCAAATGCCCATATTCAGTTCCTCTGCTATGTGTATCCCGGGCAGGGCGTTGTGGTAAACCTCCTTTATGATCCTTCTACGATCAATGATGAGCAGGCGAAGGCCATACTTGACAGAGCAAAGGAAATTTCAAAAGCACGGGCCGCGAAATGAGACAGATTTTGCCCGCGGATGTAAGCGTCAGCGCAGCAGACGTGGCTGCAAAAAAGTCATCCGGGGGCATTTCGTCAGAGCTCAAAACTTTGTTTAGGGAGGAGGATGATATGAGAAAAAAGGAAGTATCGGTTATAATACCTGTCCATAATACGGATCTGGGAATGTTTTCAAACTGCATAAGATCGCTGAAAAATCAGGAGATCGGTTTTGAGAATATAGAGCTTGTTGTTGTGCTTCATAACTGCAACGCGGAGACGGTCACAGGAGTAAGGGATATCCTTGCTCCTTCAGACAGCGTCGTGATAGCGGAGCTTAACAATGAAAGCCATTCCCCCTCCAGTCCCAGGAACCATGGAATCGATCTTGCGACCGGCGATTATCTTACTTTCCTGGACGCGGACGATATGCTGACGCCTGAGTGCCTCAGGCTCTCCCTGGAGTATATCAAGGAGGCAGGAGCGGATCTCTGCCATTTCAGAAAGAAAATCCAGATGGAGCAGGAGGGGAAGATCACCTTTAATGAGCTGGTTTTATGGGATCAGACCCAGGAGATGACAGCAATCAGCATCGACGCGTTAGACCACCGGATGTATTTTGTGGGAGCGTGGGGGATGTCCACAGGCAAGCTGTTCAGAAGGCAGCTTCTTGTGGATAACAATCTGAGATTTGATGAAAGCATCAAGTTTGCGGAAGACTATCATTTTATGCTCTGTGTATTCGGAAAGGTCAGGTCGATCTGCCTTGCGCCCCAGCTGATCGGATATATCTATTTTGTGAACGGAAACTCGCTGGTACAGACAACGAAGATTACGGAGGAACTGCTGCTGGACTATGTTGCCGGATTTCAGAAGGTCTTTGACAAAGGAATAGAGAATCATATCTGGATGAATGACACCATGGGAAGCATCATGCTGATCATTCTGAACTGGATGTATGCCTGCACGGACCTGACAGATGAGGGCCGGCAGAAGGTCAGGGCTTATATGGAACCTTACATCAGAAGCCTTGAGCCGGTCAAACCCTCAAAGCTTTATCCTGCGGGTAAAAGCTACAGGATGAATGCATATCTTTCAAGATATATCCTTGACGAAGAGACAGAGCTGGAAACCTTTATCGCGCGCGACGATGAGGGAATCGGCCAGACCTTTATAGACAGGCAGAAAGATGCCTTGTCAGGAGTCATGGGACACGGGATTCATTCTGACTATTCCCGGCACTATGGTTTTGACCGGATCACTACCATCGAGGAATATGACAGGAGACTGCCTGTCTCTGATTATAATCTGTACTGTCCTATGATAGAGCTTACCATTCAGATGGGAGAAAGAGGGATCTTTACAGATAATGAGATCAGCGCATACGCCCTTGTGTACGGAAAGGAGCCGGAGCCGGAAAGAATTCCGATGACAGAGCCGGCAATCGTGCCTTATGTTCATGCCCTCAGGAAGAGCCTGGGAACTTCAAAGACATTTCCGGTTTCCGAGGCCCTGCCTTTCAAGGCCTCGCATCTGACGATGGATTTCAAATACACGAATTCTGTCTATGGCGTGATCCTGAAGGCGTATATAGCTGAGGCAGAGAGCTTTGGATGCGGCTATGCCACTTTCACCACGCCGAAGGAATATCTTTTCCCGGAAAAGGAGCAGGATATGAGACTTATGCGCCTTGTCTGGGCCCTTAAGGAACGGGATGTGGAGAGTATATTTGCACCGGATCCCGAATCGCTCTGCTCCTGTTTAAAGGATCTTGCCAGGAACTGGGAAGGCGTCTGCGGGAAGATCGAAGAGACCGACCGGGAGAGGGCGGATGAACTCCGGGCTCTGTTTCTTTCCGGGAAAAAACCTGCACTCAGAGAAATCTGGCCTTCAGTTCGCAAGGTTGTCTGCTGGAACGCGACGGACGACAGGGCTTTGGATGACATAAAGCCATGGTTTTCTGATGTGTCCTTCTCCAGAGGATATTATGCGGATGCGTATGCTCTTTACGGGGAGATCTGCGGAGACAGCGGCGAAGTCGAGCTGGATGCGGATTATGTATTTTATGAATTTGTTCAGCTGTCGGGCAATGCTGAAAAAGCAGTCTGTACTGCGGCAGATATATCAGAGGGAGAAGTGTATAAACTCCTTGTAAGCAATCTGAGCGGTCTTTACCGCTATGATACAGGCATGTCCGTAAAGTGTGTTCATACAGACGGGCAAAAAGTTGTTGTGAAAGGGTATGGAGGAGAGATAGGAGAATGAAGGTAGTTGTATACAGTACAGGATCGTCCTATGGGATGATCAGAAATGTGAAGAGTTTTACTGCTGTTCCCACCATGAATGAACAGTGGAAACGGATACGCAGCCATTATGCAGACTATGAGTTTACCATAGTTACAACAAAAGGTTACGGGTCGCATCTGGTAGATTATGATAATAATAAGCAGGAGATCGCTCCGGAAGGCGTTAAACTGATTATCCTTGATCCTTCATCCGATACTGACGCCTATGTGGAAGCGATCCGGAAGCAGGCGCCTTCGATCGCGATTGCCACTTCCTATTTTGGAGGAGCAGTTGACTGGGAGACCCTGAAGGATGCGCTGATCGCGGAGGAACTCAGGCAGGTGGGCATCCGGGCGGTATCCAATTCCCTTTTTGCCGCCGAGACCTTTTTTGATAAATGGAATACCCACAGGGTGCTTACGGAAAAGGGCTTTCCTGTAGCCAAAGCCACACATATTCCTGCCGTGTACCAGAAACTGTCGAAGGAGAATCCGGCTCTTTTCTCAAATGTATATCTGGATCTGGCCTTTCACAGGATCAGGCAGATGCAGTTTCCGGTTATCGTGAAGTCGGCAGGTGCTTCCGGTTCAAGCGGTATCTTCGTGGCTTCAGACTTTGAGAAAGCAAAGGAGAATATTCTGTCACGGGATGATTCGGCAGACCTGATCGTAGAGGAGATGCTCAAAGGTGAGCAGTTTGGAACAGAGATTCACGGTACAAAGGGAAATTATACGATTCTGCCCCCGTTTAAGTTCAACCTCAACGATGAAGGCATCATAGAGACACGTGAAAAAATAAAGTATGGTCCGATCACGGATGAAAGATACAGGATTGAGGAGCTGCGATCCATGCTCAGGCGTCTTGCGGAGGAGATGGGGATCGAAGGCTGTGCGCAGGTCGATCTTGCCTTTGACGGAAATAAATGGAGCATCATAGAAGTGAATCCGAGGCTTTCAGGCATGACATCCGCCAGTGCGGCACTGGAAAGCCGCTATGCGCTGGAGGTCTGCATCGAATCCTGCCTTGATAAGAAAATCAATTATGATGTTCCCGAGATTCTGGAAAAATGTATCTCCTTCGGAGCAAGGCTCCAGTCTCTTGATGATGTTAAGGGGCTGGAAAAAGAAAAACATATGAAATATATGGAGAAAGGTTCGCCCGACTTTTCCCTCTATGGAAGACCGGATCTTGTTGTTTACGGCGCGAATATCACGCTGGGAGGCTTTGCAAGTTTTTCGGATATGGCTGACGAGTTAAAGCGCCTTGCGGGATTATATCCGAATGTTATAAGCGAAAGAATCATTGCCTACGCAGAAAAAATCGCTGAGGAAGAGTCAGGGTCGGAAAAGGAAGAATAATCATGAAGAAAAGAGTCGTATTATATTCATCGAATTCAAAGCGCCGCTCCAAAGACTCCAACTGCGTCGTCTTTCCGAAGTGGAACGCGCTTTGGGATAAGCTTGCTGAGGAATATCCTGCGTGTGATATCTATCTTGTCGTGCAGCTGAATGGCAGATACTATCTTGATATCTATGACGGAGAACTTATCAGTCCGCCGGATCGGATTCATCTCGAAATCCTGGATATGGAAGCCGGGCTGGAAGAGTTTGTTGAGAGGATTACAGAGCTGAAGCCGGATGTCGCCATAGCCATGCCGGGTCCCGTATCGGGAATGGACTGGAACGGGCTTCGTGACGCGTCAATTGCGGAGGAGCTGAAATGCCGCGGGATAGAAACCATCTGTTATCCGCTCAGGACTGCCGAGATCTGCTTTGATAAATGGCTGACCCACCAGTTCCTCGAAGAACACGGTTTTAATGTGGCAAAAGCAGTCTATGTTCATCACGAGCTGTTTTTCGCGGGGAAAAATGATCCCTACTCCACAGGAAACGTCTATCAGGAGATGGTGCTTCAGAAGGTAAAAAGACTTCCGTTCCCTGTGATCATTAAGGGGACAACAGGCTCTGCCTCATCCGGAATCGTTGTCTCCGCTTCCTTTGAGGATGCGAAGACTTACCTGCTCTCAGAGAATAATAAAGAGGATCTGATTGTAGAGGAGATGCTTAAGGGTCAGGAATACGGCACGGAAATCCATGGATGCAGGGGGCATTATAATGTTATCCCGCCAATCATGAAATTTACGACGGACAATGAAGATGTCATTGATCCTCTTGGACTTACCACACTCAAGTTCGGGCCGATGACCGGAGAAAAGTATCATTCCGATGAATTTGTCTCTGAACTGACGCGCATGGCAGAGCTGCTGGATCTTGCGGGAAACAACAACCTTGATATGATGCTCTGCGATGGCAAATGGTATATTCTTGAAATCAATGCCAGGTGGTCAGGCGTGACGACTCTTACCGCCTGCTGCGAGGACAGAAGCCCGTATGCTGTCTACCTCGAACAGTATACAGGATCAAAGAAAGACTATACCGACCTGTCAAACCTCAGGATCGCCTGCAATTTTAAAATGTCAGGCGGCACTGAGCAGATGCTTGAAAAGCTCAGTAAGGAAGACTGCGTAGACAGCGTCATTCGTTATGAGATCATAAGGCCCGATGGGACGAAATACAATTTTAACGATGTGATCATCGGAGGATTTGATTCGTTCGGGGAGATGCTGAAATCACTGGCCCGCCTTCAGAAGGCTTATCCGGATGAGATCTCTAAAGATCTGGTATCTGCAATTACGCAGAAGCTGCCCATGCTCTGATCCTTTTTCAGGCTGCCGGCTTTTCCGGCTGCCTGAAAATTGTTCCGCGCTCCTCTCACGGCTGAGTTACGGAGCGGCCCGTACATTAAAGTGAGGGAAAAGGTACTTTTACCCCTCACATCATGATATGAGGGAACTACAATGGCGCATGTGAGAAGAATCGGTTTAAAGAATCTGTACAATTTCAGGGATCTGGGAGGGTATTCCGGCGATCATGGAAGGATCACATCCTGGAACCGCCTGTACCGCAGTGACTGCCCGAGTGCTCTTGGGAAGGATGAATGGCAGGCGCTTTATGATCTCGGGATCAGGACGCTCATTGATCTCAGGAGTACATTTGAAGCCTCTGAGAATCCGGTAAATGCTCCGGACGGATTTCGGTATCTGGACTGTCACTTCTTTTATGAAGAAGAGGGCGCCGATCTGAGAGGAGAGGCCGGAAGGAAGTTTATGGAGAGCCTGAGCCTTGACTACCGCGTGATGACGGAGAGCTCCATAGCCAGGATCGGATATATCCTCACTGTGCTTTCCCGCAGCCTTGAAAAAGGAAATACGGTCTTTTTCTGTACTGCGGGAAAGGACCGTACCGGAATTATCGCAGCTGAAATTCTCCACTTATGCGGAGTCTGCGACGAGGATATCATTGCGGATTATGCCATAACGGAAATCTACAACGAAGAGATCATCCGGTCCCGGATCGCTTCCATACCAAAGGAAATTCTGGCTCATGTATCCGCGCAGACCATGGCAAAAGCTGCCAGTTCCAGGCCGGAGATCATGCGTGAATATCTGGCATGGTCAGAAA
>CAMOXX010000071.1 GCA_946629475.1 uncultured Blautia sp.
TCTTTGATGCGATTCCTGTTGACGGCCGCAGTGCAAACAGGGTAACATATGGATAACTGTCGGCACCCGTTCATATGATATGCGGTGCAGTTCTGACTTCCGGGAGATAAATAAAATGCGCAGCTTAGAAATTCAGGACCTCAAAGGGTTCACAACACACCTTTTTGTAAAGAACACATT
The DNA here is from genome assembly GCA_946629475.1 of uncultured Blautia sp. Classification (GTDB taxonomy): domain Bacteria; phylum Bacillota; class Clostridia; order Lachnospirales; family Lachnospiraceae; genus Blautia_A. Next base: position 181 of record CAMOXX010000071.1, read on the forward strand.
CGACGATTTTCAGATATGCGAAGCGGATTTTTCCACTTTTGCATCCTTCCATATAAACGGCCGGAAGCTGGCCGGTTATTTTGACACTGCTGAGCAGGAAATCATGGACAGCAGTCCCTATTGCTTATGGCATGAAATCCGGCCGTTCGGCCTGTCACTGATCCGCGGGAAGCTTCTTCCCCTCCAGTTCAGGATCGTCCTGAGGCTGCCTGACCGGCATCCTCTGTGCCTTTCTGATCCGGAGCTTCAAAATGAGGCTGCCAGTCAGGATCTATTTTTGAATATACAGTACAGGGAAAAAAAGCTCCTCTGCACAACCGGCGCCTCATTATCAGTATTTACCCCCGGTATCCGGCCCGGAGAAAAATGGGACGAGGCAGCGTCCCGCTTTCTTCTGTCGATTCAGTCCTTCTGACTCTGCAGAATTCCGGCGAGCACTGTCAGGAACTCCGTATTTGTCGGTCTGGTTTCATATTCCGTCCCCCTGTATTTTTCAAGCTGTCCTTTTCTTTTTTCCCAGACCGTATTGATTGTAAAACGAATATTCTGTTCGACTCTGGTCGGCGGAACATGGAACATTTTCCCGAGTTCCGGATAGAGCTCTTTCGTAACGGAAATTCTCTTGTTCGGCCGGTCCAGCAGGTATTTCACAGCTGCCGCAATATAATCATAGCCTTTATATTTTGAGGTAATGCCGACCTTTGCCAGCAGGGCATAAATCTCATACATTGTTATCTCCTTATTATGATTACAACGCCCCAGGCCCTTTCACCTGCCTGCGGGCAAGCCTGCGAGGGTTCAGGACTTTCGGCGTTGTTTTGCAGGGTTACGCGCACATACAAAAACCCGGCCAAAATGACCGGGTTTTTATGTCGATATCTCACAGGTAATGAATGATCGGTTTATTTTGCAAGCTTCAGCAATATTTCGTTGGTTCTTTTTACAAATTCTGTCATTTCTTCCGGCTGCAGCTGTTTGTGGCTGATCATGGCCAGATCATAGAGCTGCCTGCAGATCAGTTCCGCTTCCGCCGGTTTTTCTTCGCCCGAAAGCGCCTGTACAAGAGGATGTCCTGCGTTCAGGATCAGTGTTTCCTCACCGCCGAACATCGACGGATCCATCCCATACATATTGTACATTTTCATCATATCCTGCATTCTGCGGCTTTCCTCTGACAGCGTAACCATCGCTGCAACATTTGAGTTTTTCAGATTCTCGACCTTTACTTCCAGCTTTTCCTTCCCGAGGCTCCCGCGGAACAGGTCTCTCAAACGGTCTGCTGTCCCGGCCTCTACTTCAGCGCCTTCTTCCTTCAGCTCCTCCGTAAGATCCGCATCGATCCTCATAAAGCGGACATTCTCGTTTTTCTGTTCCAGATGAGAGATAAACGGTGTATCAATGTTATGCTTCAGGATCACGGCATCCTTGCCGGCCTCGCGGAACATGTTGATATACTGGCTCTGCAGAATTTCGTCAGTCACATAATAGATCGTAGTCTTTTCCGGTTCCTTTTTCCCGGCGCTGTCCCCGGATTCTTTTTCTTCTTCCCCGGAAGCCTTTTCTTCAGCGGTGTCCTCTTCCGTTACAGTTTCTTCTGTTTTTTTGTTCTCCTCAATGCAGTCCTTCAGCGTAAGGTATTTCCCATCCAGATTCTTGAAAAGTACATAGTCGCTGACTTTCTCCGCGAACTTTTCTTCACGGATCACACCAAATTTAATGAACGGGCTGATATCGTCCCAGTATTTTTCGTAGGACTCTCTGTCCGTCTTGCACATACCGGTCAGCTTGTCCGCAACCTTCTTCGTGATATAGTCCGAAATCTTTTTGACAAATCCGTCGTTCTGGAGTGCAGATCTGGAAACATTGAGCGGAAGATCCGGGCAGTCAATGACACCCTTCAGGAGAAGAAGGAACTCCGGAATGACCTCTTTGATATTGTCAGCGATAAACACCTGGTTGTTGTACAGCTTGATGGTTCCTTCAATCGTATCATATTCGGTGTTGATCTTCGGGAAATAGAGGATGCCCTTGAGGTTGAAAGGATAATCCATATTCAGATGAATCCAGAACAAAGGCTCCTTATAGTCCATAAATACCTTGCGGTAAAATGCCTTGTACTCCTCGTCGGTGCACTCATTCGGATGCTTTGCCCAGAGAGGATGCGTATCCGAAAGCGAAACCGGTCTCTTGTTGATCTTTACACGGTCGCGTGCCGGTGAAATCTCGACGGTTTCCTTCTCCCCGTTTTCATTTTCGCGTTCCTCGGTCTTTGCTTCCTCATGAATATGCTCTACAACAACATCATCATCCGTAAGCTCCGACTCATCGATTGTCTCATACTCCTGCGGAGCGTTTTCCTTAGAGAGGTAGATATTGACCGGCATGAAGGAGCAGTATTTTTCGATCACTTCACGCATTCTGTAATCGTTGGCAAACTCCAGGCTGTCATCGTTCAGGAAAAGAGTAATCTCTGTTCCAACCTCGGTCCTGCTGCCGTCCTGCATCTCATAATCCGTCCCGCCGTCACATGTCCAGTGTACAGGCACCGCGCCTTCCTGCCAGGAAAGTGTGTCGATATGAACCTCGTCCGCCACCATAAATGCAGAGTAAAATCCCAGTCCGAAGTGGCCGATCATCTGGTCGTCCGTCGTTTTATCCTTATATTTTTCGAGGAACTCTGTTGCACCGGAAAAGGCAATCTGGGTAATGTACTCTTCAACTTCATCAGCTGTCATACCGATTCCGTTATCCACAAACTTCAGTGTTTTTTCATCCGGATTTACGATGACTTTGATCTCCGGTTTATATTTTTCGGGGAAAGTATAATCTCCCATCATTTCCAGCTTTTTCAGCTTTGTGATCGCGTCGCAGCCGTTGGAGATCATTTCCCTGACAAAAATGTCATGGTCGGAGTAGAGCCACTTTTTTATAATCGGAAAAATATTTTCGCTGTTGATTGACAAGCTTCCATGTTTTACTGCCATTATGTTTCGTCTCCTTTTTTATTTGTTACGCACTTCGTGCGTTCAATGACTTTTGCCGTTGTAATCATCATAATCCTTTTAAATAGAAAAGTCAAGAAAAAACTAGCACTCATTTCGAATGAGTGCTAGCAACGATTATCTTTTTCTTCGTTTCAGTATGATCACCACAGCAGCCGCAATTGCCGCTGCAGATGCCCCGAATATAAGAACCATCGGAAAAATACTGTTGTCATCCCCCGTGCGTGCTGCCCGCACCTGCCCGGGAACCGGTGTCATGGTTGCTGTCTGAACTGCCCGTACATTAAAGCTGACTTTCTTAATATCCTGCCCGCCTGTATTTACCCAACTGTTCCCGTTATACTGCTGCTGAAGGAAGGTCACAGCCAGCTCATAACCTCCGCCCTGTCCCATCCTGAAGGATGCCGAGAACGGCTCGCAGTCCCAGATTCTGTTTTCCAGTACATTCCAGCTGTGAGGAACATATCTTACATCTCCCTGCACAGGAGCACTGTTTTCGCATCCCGCTCCGGCAGCGGAGAAGCTGATTTTGTCCTCCGTTGTAAACGCAGCCCCGCTGCCGACCCCGATGATCTGATTTTCAGAGACATCCGGCACAATGGGATTCCTCGCGTTTACCGTCACGCTTACTGCAGCCAGAAGAGGTAGCTCGTCGGGATTGTTCATCCCCGCAGGCAGGGATACCTTACCGTTTACGGTAAATGACTGGGCAGTCTGGACCGACGGGTCATACATGCACCCGGCTGTATCCCAGGAAACCGCCGCTGTCATATCACCATTTGTGGTTTTGATCGTCACTGTTTCGGGCAGTCCCAGGGCCTGCGCCGTTTTTGCAGAACCGTTTGCGATGCCGCTGATCTCTGAGGGGGTCACGATTCCGGTTATATTCAGCGTTTTTGCTTTCACGGCAAAGCTGGCATTGACAGACGCATAAGACTCCCCATCGCCATATACGGTTACCGTTTCAAAATACTGTCCCTGTGAAAGGCCTGTATTGGGAGCAATCGTAAACGTGCTGCTCTCTCCGGGTTCAATCGCAGTTTTTGTCAGATCTCCAATCTGGAAATTGACAGCGGACGGCTGCTTCAGAGTGACAGGGATATTGCCGGCATTTGTGACCGTCACCGTCTGAGCCTTGGGCGGGTCGGGATAATCCGCCTCCATCTCGCCAAAGTCCGCCTCGGATCGGTCGAGAGTGATACGGCAGATTTTTTCCGCTTCAGCTTCCTCAACGAGGAAGGAAAGAGTGACAGTGTACGTCTGATCGGTTCCTGTCATCACGACATGTTCATTCCCGACGTATTCCTCCGGAATGATATACTGGTATCCGATCTCCGGCATTGCCGTGTATTCGCCGGCCGGAAGCCCCTGCATCGGCTGAACCTTGAACGCACAGGATTCTCCCGGCGCAATCTGCAGAGTTTCGGGCATCGAAAAAGTGAAGAAAGTATCCTCGGGCTGATTTAAGACAACTGCGGTGCTTCCGGTGTTCGTGACCGTCACTGTCTGAGCTTCCGGGGCTGTCTCGTACCCTTCTTTCACCGTTCCAAAGCTGAGTGTCAAAGGAGAAACCTCCAGAGAGACCGGCACCTGAATTGTCGTCACCGTCTCCTCCGTATTCCCGGTTCCGCTGCCGTCGGGATTCCCGGGACTTTCGACATTCTGGGATACTTCTCCTTCTTCCACCCTGACAGAAGCTACCACGGAAACCTCAGCACCTTCCTCCGACTGGTAAACGATCTCATCACGATACTCTCCGGGTTCCACTCCTGTCCTCGGCTGAATGAAAAGCTGCACTGACTCACCCGGTTCCAGAGCCTCTGTAATGTCCCCGACCATAAAGTGTTCCGGCGCGATGCTCCCGAAATGAAGGGCTCCCGAGCCTGTATTGGTCACTGTAAAGAACTGTACATCCGCGTTTTCGAGTGCATCCTCCGGAACGGTTCCGAAATTCAGTTCACCGCTCTCACTGTCCACAGAAGCCTCTGCCTGATAGGATCCGCCATCTTCCGGCGGAAGCTCTGTACCGTAATTATTCAAGGGCTCTTCGGGATTGACAGTCTCCTCATTCCAGGGGATCGTCTCCGGATTGGCTGATTCCTCATTTCCGGGTTCTCCCGGCGCTGCCGTCCCGTCCCCACCGGACGTTTCCCCGGTTCCGGAAGTATCTGCCTGCCCGACGTCGTCCTTTATGGTTGTTTCCTGCCCCGTCAAAGGATCGTAAACATAGTAGACCTCATTCGCAGCCTCCATGCTGGTAGTGTAATCCGGATCACTGTATTCTGCATCTTCGGTACTGTATTCCTGTCCGCTGCTGCCATCTGTATAAGAAGCAGGATTCTTGATATCTGATCCGTCCTCCGGCCAGGATTCCGTGCCTTCTGAGCCGTCCATACCTTCTGAGCCGGCTGGTTCTTCCGCACCTTCTGTGCTCTCCGTGCCTTCCTGGCCTTCCGCACCTTCTGTGCCTTCTGCACTTTCCGTGCTTTCCGTACCTTCCGCACTTTCCATGCCTTCCGCACTTTCTGTACCTTCTGTATAGTACTCTGCTTCGCTCTCGTCGAATTCTTCACCGGCACTGCCGTTCTTGCCGGTTTCTGCACCTTCGCTGCTGCCCTCCGCAGTGCCGGTATCGTTCTCCGGTGCTTTTCCTTCCGCCGCAGTCTGCGTTTCAGCCTCCTGCTTTGTTGATGCAACAGGTCCGGTTTTTGCTGACAAAGTTCCGGAGAATCCCTTTTCCGGGCGCCCTGCTGCCGTAAGTTCAATCTGGCAGCCCACGAGGTCATCCGTAAGGACACAGCTTGATTCTTCCGAAATGACACGATCGGTTCCTGATCCCCTGACCGTCCAGCGGAACGCAACATCTTCATACGTGAGTCCTTCTGGTTCCATACTCGAAAAATCAGCTGAGAGTGTACTGCCTGTGTATGCAAGCCCCGCAATTCGCAGGCTTCCTCCCAACACAATCCCCACCTGTTCTTCAGCATGAACCGCACCGGCCAGCACCTGAAAGAGCAGCAGAACCGTCATGAGTACTGCCGTCCACTTTTTTCTGTTCATGATTGAATCCTCCTTAAAACAGATTTTCCCGCCAAAAGCTATGGATTGTTCAGGACTTCCGGCGTTGTAATCATCATAAACAGATTTTAACATACCCCTGTTCTGTACTGTATTCTGCGTTTAACCCCTGGACTCTTCGCCCTGTCCTCCCGGATTTATCCTTCTACGATCAGATAGCGCCCCGACGGCAGGCGGAATACTTCTGCCGCTTCCTCCAGTTCTCCAGCTGACATTCCGGATACATCTGCGCCCATTTCATCCAGATACCTGCGGACCTCCCGGATATTATTCACCTCAACAGCCATGCACTCCTCCAGAAACTCCTGCGCGTCGGCAGGAGTTTCCGCTACCGGTTCGTCGAACAGCTGCATCTGCTTTTCCAGAAATACCTTCACCGCTTCTTTTGAATACATTCCATAACCTCCCTGCACAGTATGCCGTCCGCCCCGATCAGGGTCTCCAGCACTTTTTCCACCGAATCCGCCTCATAGGCCGTACACTCTTTTACCTCTTCCCGCGCATGGCTCATGGCGATGCCGAAGCCCGCATTCTTCAGCAGGTCTACATCGTTGCGTTCATCACCGAACGCCATGCTCATGGAAACGGCAGCACCGAGTTTTTCGCATATTCTCCGGACTCCAAGCCCTTTGTTGATTCCAAACGGGATAAAATCGATCCAGCAGTTCCCCGACGTCGCCGCGACGCACCGGCTGCCGAACCTCTCCTGCCAGTACGCAAGATTCTCATCCGAAGCACCGCCGGGTTCATAAACCGCGCATTTTACACACTTTTCCGGTATCTCCTCAAGTCCGGAAACACATGCATAGTCATTCCGGACGACATTGCTTATCAGATTCACGAATTCCTCTGTTTTCGGAATCAGATAATGACGGGCAGGACCGGAATACAGAAACTCCGTTTCCGGCTTTTCCATTGCGGCTTTATAGATATCCCGGCATAAGTCTTCCGGAAATTCTTCTTTATATAAAATCTCTCCTCCGAAAACAGCCAGCGCACCGTTCTCACAGATGTACGCAATATCATCCTGCACCGGGGCAAACATACGGCGCATGTTCGCATACTGCCGTCCGGAGGCGGCCACAAAGAAGATGCCCTTTTCCTTCAGGGCACGGATCAGGGGAAAAATCTGCTCCGGCAGCTGCTGCCGGCCGTCCCGAAGCAGGGTTCCGTCCAGATCGCTGAAAATAACGCGTATTTTCTGCTCTGCGATCTGCAGGATATCCCCCGGATGATCCGCAAGGAATTCCGCATGGTTCTCCAACAGCTCCTCACGGCCCCGGAATCCCCACACTGCTCCGGCTGTATGCATTCCTGCGGCATTTCCTGTCTGCATATCCGTGCCTGTATCGCCGATATAAAGGCATTCCTCCGGGTTGACCCCGAACTTTTCCGCCAGGAAAAGGGGCCCGTCGGGAGCCGGTTTCCGGCGGATTCTGTCGCTCTGACCGATCACTTCATCAAAAAGGCCGTCCCCAAAGAGCGCCTGCACCACTCTCATTGAGGCCGGATGCGGCTTATTGGAACATACGCCAAGAAGTACGCCTCTTTTCTTCAGTTCCTGAAGCAGTTCCCGGATTCCCGGATAAATGCTCACATGGTACAGAGGATCGGCGTTAAACCTTTCCCGGTAGACCCTGTCCATCTCTTCAAAGTGCGTAAGCTCCGGATCCCCTGCGTCTATAAGGCACCTCCTCACCAGCATGGAAGCCCCTTCCCCGCTGTAGTAGCGAAACCGGTCGACAGGGAGCGTTTTTAGTCCCAGATCCTTCAGTATCTCATTGGCGACGGATGCCATAGAATCCAGGGTATAGGCGAGTGTCCCGTCCAGATCGAAAATACATGCTTTCAGCATAAGTCCTCCAGTTCTTTCAGCACTCTCTTCACGGGGAGGCCAACAACATTGTCATAATCACCGTGAATCTCCCTGACATGAGGCCCCCAGCCTCCCTGAATCGCATAAGCTCCCGCCTTGTCCATCGGCTCCCCGGTGGCAATATAGTCAAGGATCGTTTTTTCACTGACCTGCCGGAATTCAACGTCCGTGCATTCGTGGAAGACTTTTTCCGTTTTCTTCCCGTTCTGAACGCAGAGAATAGTTACTCCCGTATAAACCTGATGTATCTCACCATTCAGCATATTCAGCATAACTGCTGCTTCATCAGGACTTGCCGGTTTTCCCAGTATTTTTCCGTCGTAGCTCACTACCGTATCTGCCCCGAGCACGATAAAGTCTTCCGGTCCGTCCGCGGTTTCAAGCCGCCCGGCCACCTCCAGCGCTTTCTGCCTTGAAAGGTTCCGGACGATCTCCGCCGGATTATTGCCCCTGATCACCTCATCCCCTGCTGCAGGGATAATGTCAAAGCGGATCCCCTCGCGCTCCAGAAGCTCCTTTCGTCTTGGAGACCCCGATGCCAGAATAATATGCATACCAATCCTCCTGCTGCTTTCTTTTGAACTCCCATATTCTAGTCTTTCACGCCCGCTTTTTCAATACCCTCCGCGTTTTTTTCTTCAATCTTCATTTTTCTCTTTTCTTTTTACTGAAAAAGTTGTACAATGCATGTAACTCGTTATAGAGGAAACATATAGAGAGGAGATGTATTATGGCAAAAAATAAATTATTTGGTTATCTTGCGATCGGTGCTGTTACAGCAGCTGCTGCAGGCGCTGCCGCCGCTTATTTCAAGAAAAAATCCGACAAGGATCTTGAAGATGACTTTGATGACGACTGGGATGACGACTGGGACGACGACGATGAGGAAGAGCTCGACGAAAAGCCGGCCGATGAGGAAATAGAGTCCGAAAAAGAAGATTTTGAAGAGTGGAAAGCTACCGAAGAAGCAGCTGAAGACATCGCGGAAGCGGTTGAGGATGCAGTTGAAGAAGCTGCCGAAGCAGCAGAAGATGCTGTTGAAGCTGTTGAAGAAGCCGCTGAGGAAGCAGTTAAAGGCGAATAAATGTATCGTTTTTGGACAGGCTCAGCAGCAAGTGCTTCGCCCTGTTCTGAATAGTTACAAATAATATCAGGGGGACGGATTTTTGTATCCGTCCCCCTTTTGTCGTCCAGTTGACCGGAGGTACAGCCGGATCAGGGCTGCCCCCGGCGTTTTATTTCGGAAGCCTGAAGGAGCTCTTCAGTGACACGATCCGGTTGAAAACCGGCGCCCCTTCTTTTGAATCTCTGAAATCAGCGCAGAAGAAACCATTGCGCACGAACTGATAACTGTCATAGCCCTTTGCTTCCATAAGGGCAGGTTCCACATACGCTTTCACAACGGTAAGCGAATTCGGATTGAGGTTCAGGGAGCCGTCTTCTTTATTATATACCCCCTTCTCCTCATCCACGATATTCTCATAGAGCCGTACCACAGCCTCCCCGGCATGCGAAGCTTCGACCCAGTGGATCGTTCCCTTCACCTTGCGGCCGTCCGGTGCGCTTCCCCCCTTAGTCTCGGGATCATAGGTGCAGTGTACACATGTAACATTTCCAGCATCATCCGTGTCATATCCCGTGCAGGTCACATAGTACGCGTTCATCAGACGGACTTCCGTTCCGGGGAACATCCTCTTATATTTCTTCGGCGGATCCACCATGAAGTCCTCACGCTCGATCCACAGCTCCCGGCCGAACGGAATCCGGCGCTCTCCCAGTTCCTCGTTCTCCATATTGTTCGGAGCGGTCAGCATTTCCGTCTCCCCTTCGGGATAATTATCGATCACGAGCTTTAACGGATCCAGAACAGCCATGAGGCGCGGCTTTTTCAGCTTCAGATCCTCACGGATACAGTATTCCAGCATGGCATAATCCACCGAGCTGTTGGACTTTGAAACTCCGACCAGGTCGACAAACATCTGAATGGACTCCGGCGTAAAACCCCTGCGGCGGAGTGCCGCGATGGAAACAAGCCTCGGGTCATCCCAGCCGTCCACGATTCCATCCTCTACCAGTTTTTTGATGTACCGCTTGCCGGTCACGACATTTGTCAGGTACAGCTTGGCAAATTCGATCTGTTTGGGCGGATGCGGGAATTCCGCCTCCTGGACAACCCAGTTGTAAAGCGGCCTGTGATCCTCAAACTCAAGAGTGCAGATCGAGTGTGTAACACCCTCAAAGGCATCCTCCAGCGGATGGGCAAAATCGTACATGGGATAAATGCACCATTTGTCACCGGTATTATGGTGGCTCATGTGCGCAACACGGTAAATAACCGGATCTCTCATATTCATATTCGGGGAGGCCATATCGATTTTGGCCCGGAGAACTTTTGTGCCATCCTCAAATTTACCGTCCTTCATATCCTGGAACAGCTGAAGGTTTTCTTCGATGCTGCGGTTCCTGTAAGGGCTCTCCTTACCCGGCTCGGTAAGGGTACCGCGGTATTCCCGGATCTCATCCGCCGACAGATCATCCACAAAAGCCTTTCCCTTTTTAATCAGCTTTACGGCAACCTCGTACATTCTATCGAAATAATCCGAGGCAAAAAACAGCCTGTCCTCCCAGTCAGCCCCAAGCCATTTGATATCTTCCTTGATGGATTCGACAAACTCCGTCTTTTCCTTTGTCGGATTGGTGTCGTCAAACCTCATGTTGAACTTTCCGTTGTATTCCTTTGCAAGTCCGTAGTTCAAAAGGATCGACTTCGCATGCCCTATATGAAGATAGCCGTTCGGCTCCGGAGGAAAACGAGTGCATACGGCATCGTACGTCCCTTCCGCTAAATCTTTGTCAATAATATTCTCAATGAAGTTTTTAGATACCGGTGCGTTTTCCATTGCCATCCTCCTAAGCTTACCTGGTTTTTTCACTCACGCTATGATAGCACACTTTTTTGTCAAAGAAAAGGGCTTTCATTCCGTTCAAATTAATAAAAACATTTTATTATTTTATATTGTTGACAACGCACCCTAATTCTGTTATTATAATGTCCGTTGAGCGGTTAACGTTCACAAAAGTGCTGCTGTGGCTCAGTCGGTAGAGCGTCGCCTTGGTAAGGCGGAGGTCACGGGTCCGATTCCCGTCAGCAGCTTTAAAAAGGTCAGCACCAAGCAAACAGGAGGACAATTTTGAATGAAATGCTTGCATTTCAGGCAAATTGGCCTCCTGTTTGCTTGGC
>CAMOXX010000072.1 GCA_946629475.1 uncultured Blautia sp.
ACAATGCGATTTGCCATAAATAGTTTTCTCCTTTTCGTTAATGGTTTATCAACCTCCGGTATTATATACTTTTAACATTCATTCTGCAAGTTGAAAACCAAAAACCGTCAGATATCACATGACGGAGAGCCTGGGCGGAAAGAAAACCGCTGTTTATTGTGCTGTTTTACCTGATTCCAGATGCCTGGATCACAGCTCCGTCCGATATCGGTGCGGAGCGCAGTTATACTCTTTCCGGAAGCACTTGGTATAATAACTGCTGCTGCAGAATCCTACCTGCTGCGCGATCTGTGCGATGCTGTAATCTGTCTCGCTCAGCATCTGGACACTGAGCTTCAGCCTGTACCGGACCAGATACTGGAACGGGGAAAGCTGAAGCACTCTTTTGAAAATCCTGCAGCATTCTCCCTTGCTGACAAAAGCCGAATTTGCTATGTCGTTGAGTGAAATCTTCTCGGCATAATTCTTGTGGATATAATCACACATTGTCATGATACGTGTCTTTTCAGAATAGGAGCCTCCCGGAAGCAGTTCTTCTTTTCTGCCGGAACAACGATATACTTCGATCCACAGGCGGATCAGCTCCCGTATGATTTCAAGCTCAGCGCAGAAGCTGCTTTCTTCCAGATGCTGTTCAATCCTCCTGGCTGCTTCCACAGCAGATTCGGTTGCCCTCTGATCCAGTCGGAAGCTGCCGGCTTCTCCCCCGTTGATCACAGGTGTCACATAGCGTCCGGTCAGAGTATAGTCTCCGAAGCTCACTGCCTGAGAGGTAAACTTCAGGCAGGTATAAGTGCACGGCCCTCCAGCCAGCGGAAAAGCCGCATGCTCACAGCCGGTGTTGATAAACAGTCCTTCTCCGGTCTCCAGATCGAAGTCTTCTCCCTCTACTTCAAAACGAATACTTCCTTTGCTGACCACAACAATCTGGAGCTCGCCGTGGCTGTGCCGTACCCCCCGAATTCCCTCTGCTTCCGCATCCATCTCATAAACGATGGCCGGCATGTTGCCAAGCATCACCTCGGGCGCTTCCCGTCCGTTCCCATCCACGGATATTTTTTTCATCAGCATAGAAAGCCACCTGCTTTCCGAAAAGAATTATCGCGCTCTAAAAAAGTATTATTTAATACAATCATGATATCACGCAATATCATAATTGGTCAAGATTTATAAAAAAGAAATAATATTTGCAAAATATGTCAGAATATTCTGCACTCCAATCCAGCGTCTTGACATTTCCGAAAAAGCAGAATAAAGTGTAATATATTGCAGACTGTTGATCCGTACAACAAATTCAGAGAGCAACAAATGGAAAGGAGAACTTTTATTATGGGCCACAGAACAGACTTTCTCTACATGTCAGAACCCGATGTTATCGCAGCGGGGGTCCTTGACGCCAGAAAATGCATCGATAATGCCGAAGAGGTCTTTAAACTGCTTGCACAGGGAGACTATCTGATGGGCGGTCCCTCCCACAACAGCCACGGGATGCCGATCGTTTTTCCGAAGGAGACCCCGTTCCCCAACATGCCGGTCGCAGGTCCGGACCGCCGCTTTGTCGCCATGCCGGCCTACCTCGGCGGGCGGTTTGACATCTGCGGTCAAAAATGGTACGGCTCCAACAAGGAGAACAAAAAAGTCGGCCTGCCGCGCAGCGTGCTGACCGTTACACTGAACAACAAGGAGACCGGTGAGCCTCTCGCTTTCATGAGCGCAAACCTGATCAGTGCTGCCCGCACCGGCGCTGTACCCGGTGTGGCAGCTCGTTATCTTGCCCGTAAGGATTCTGAGGTCCTGCTCTGCATCGGCTGCGGTGCGATCGGCAAGAGCTGCTTCGACGCAGAGATCACCCAGCTCCCGAACATCAAGAAAGTCATCTGCAACAACCACTCCCCCGCTCCGGCGGAAAAGCTGGCGCAGCATATCCGGGACACCTACGGTCTCGAAGCCGTGGTCGAGCCCGATCTCGAAACGGCTGTCCGACAGGCTGATGTGATTTCCATCGCCGCCTCACGCACCGCTTTCCTGAACATCAAGGGCGAATGGCTCAAGAAAGGCTGCACCATTCTTGCCTCCGGCCCACTCCACTTTGACGAGCAGGGCGGCAGCTATGAGGAAGACGGCGGCATGTGGACGAAGATGAAGCTCGTCTATGACCACACCGGTCTGCATCACGCCTATGTGGAAGAGGCCATCGCCTCCGGCGACAAAGAGAACTATTATGCCGGCGTCATCGGCGGCCCTATTTACCACCTGATCGACAAGGGCATGATGCCCTCCATCGACGACACCTGCGCCATCGGCAAGGTAATTCTGGGTGAGCAGGTTGGCCGTGAGAACGACGATCAGATCGTCTGCTTCATTGCCTGCGGCATGGCGGTGTTTGATCTGGGTCTTGGTTACGATCTCTACCAAACCGCCCTTGAGAAAGGTATCGGAACCAAGCTTCTTCTCTGGGAGAGCCCTGCACAGATGGAATAATACAGCTCTCGCTTCCATTCGAAACTTCATAAAAACGGCTGTCTCTTCAGAGGCAGCCGTTTTTTATTCCGTATGTCTATGCTCTTATATTCTCATTCCGCAGGCTCGAGAACCGGCAGGCCGGTCTGCGGCCGAGGATAAAACAAAATCTTCGGTTTCTCCCGGCCGGTCAGTTTTCTGGCCAGAGTCATCGCTTCCGTGGGTTTTCCGCCGGGAATCATGAACATGGCTCTCGCGTCTTCATCATTGACATGTTCACAGCACAGAACCACCTTTGCCCCTTTGCGCAGAAACTTGGAAAGCAGCAGCACATGATCCATTTGGATTTCATAGTTCCGTGTCGTCCATTCCACCACCTTCTCCAGCTGATCCGAGCAGGAGAACGCACGCAGCATATCCGGCGAGTTGATCCCTTCCGGGCAGCCGCAGTAAAACAGGGTAACCGTGGTTTCATCCAGAATCTCCGTGAGAGCAATCAATGCCTTGACCGACTGATAGAGATCGATGTCCAGCGGCTGTCCCGGGCAGGTGACGATCAGATCGGGTTTCTCAAGCTTTACTCCCAGTCTGACTTTCACAAAGTCTATGGCCGCTTCATGGCTTTCCTTCATCCCGCCTGTGAACACCGCCGCCAGTTCCATCTCATTGTTCAGAATACAGTTGACCCCGAAGTCCATGCGGAATCGCTCCGCCGCTTCCTCCATATCCATGCTGACAGGATTGTCATCTGTCATCCCAATCCCGGCACGCGGATCCAGAATCCGTTCCGGCCGGTGGTTGATCCGGATCGTTTCCTCAGATGAGATTCCCGGCAATACCGATTTCCTTCCTCCGGAGAAGCCCGCGAATTCATGCGGCTCCACCTTGCCGATCTGAATATGCAGCTCGCATTCATACGCCCGCCTGTTCACTTCCACCGGCGTTCCGTCTTTCGTGGTACCAAGTGAGATCAGATTCTCCCGGCAGAATGGGGTGTGATTTTCAATCCGCACTTTCCCGTACAAATCTCCGAGGAAGGTCTTCATTTCCTCCTCCGTGGCCGGGCGGTGTACGCCGATCCCTACGAAAAAACAGATCCCCGACAGCGGAACGCCGCCTTCCAGCAGTTCCTCTGTCACCGGCAGAGCAAGGCTTGCTGTCGGTACGCCGCGCGTTGCATCCGAAATAAGGATCGCTGCGCTTTTTGCGTTTCTCTCCCGTGCGATCTGTGAGAGCCGCTTTCCTGACACAGGATTCTGAAATGCCCGGCGGATCTCTTCTCGGTCCCGCAGTGCCGGCAGCTGCGTGGTCTGGAGCATCCCCATACACTCTTCTTCCGGCACTGTGAAACTCAGTTTGAGTTCTGTGTCCGTATAGACCGCCATCCCGTTTTGATATTCCAGCTGATACATCCGCATTCATCCTTTCCGGGAAGTCCGTTTTCTTGATAAGAAAAAGGGCAAGGTTTCCGCCCTGCCCTTTCTCTTTTATCCGTTTTGTCTGTCAGAGCTCAATTTCCGCTCCGCCGGAAAGATCTTCCTCCGGTTTTTCAACACAGGCATAGTTTCCCTTGCCGGTAATATCCACGATGAGATTCCTCAGTTCAAAAAGTGCCACGAAGAAGAAGGACACCGGGATAGAAGAATAGGCCCAGCCGTAAGGTATGCGAAGGGCAGGAGTCAGACGGTATCCGGCAGTCTTGCAGTACTTGATACCGAGCACAATCCCGATGACGCAGATCGCAAAGGTCAGCACCTGGGTGATGATCGTGCATGCATTGGCTACCGCCTTCGGCATCTTGCTCTTGAAGATGACGATGGCAACGTGCTCCCTTCTCGCAGCAAGGACCGCGACGCTCAGCATGCCGAACCAGACCAGCAGGATCTTCAGCAGTTCCTCCGACCAGGTCAGTGAATTGTTCACCACATAGCGGCGCCAGATATGGGCGATCAGGATGCCTACCATACCGATCAGCAGCACGATCAGGAGCGTCTTCAGCAAATTGAAGACCCATCCCAATATTTTGTCAATCTTTTCCATCATCGGGTTCCCTCCCTGAATAGGCATTACAGAATTCCGTTCTGTTCTGCGGAGATCAATGTACCTGTGAACTTCTGAAAGACTTTATCGTGTCAAACGCTCTGCCGGCGGCGAACCGCCCGGATTAATATTTCGCGATCTGGGCGAGGACTTCCTGGACGCTGGCCAGATACTGGTCCACCGCATCCTGACCGATATGTTTGGCAATCAGCTCAATGGCGGCGGGCTGTGCGGCAGCCGCCATCTGCTCGCGCACTTCGTCGGAGACCGTGTTGATCTTCATACCCTGGGCATCAAGATCAGCCAGGATCAGATCTTCGCGCTCATGATTGATGAAGCGGCTGACTTCCTGTCCGTAGATGGCGCCGGCCTGGACAACACCCTGATACTCAGCAGGCAGGCTGTTGAAGAAGTCAAGGTTGCAGACCAGAGGCATGGCGTCATAGATGTGGTTGGTCAGGGACAGGTAACCCTGTACCTCAAAGAGCTTCTTGTCGGTGACGTTGGCGATCGGGTTCTCCTGTGCATCGGCAATTTTCTGGCTCAGTGCCATGTAGAGCTCGGAGAAGGGGACCGGTGTCGGGTTGGCGCCGAGAGCGGAAAAGGCTGCCATATGGTTGTTGTTCTGCATGGTGCGGATCTTGAGGCCGGAGAAGCTGTCCATGGTCTCGATCGCTCCCTGAGAGCTGGTGACCTGACGGAAGCCGTTCTCCATATAAGCCAGGCCTTTCAGACCATAATCCTGCATGGTGTCCAGAAGATCGGTCCCGACATAGCTGTCCAGAACCAGCCAGGCCTGCTCATAGGTGCTGTAAACGAAGGGGATGTCCATGACTTCAAAACTGGGGACATAGGATACGACAGGGGCGAAGGATGCCACCGCCATTTCGAGGCTGCCCTGTGCAACCTGCTCGAGGGTATCCTCTTCGCCGCCCAGCTGGCCGGAGGCGCAGACTTCGACCTTCACATTGCCGTCCGTATGGGATTCCACATATGCCTTCATGGCATAGAGGCCCATGGTAGCGGGATAACTGTCGGAGTTCTCGCAGGCGATCTTGATGGTGTAGGTGTCCGCCGCGAAAGCGGTTCCGCTCGCGAAGAGTGCGAAGAGCATCACCAGTGCCAGGAGACAGGAAATCGCTTTTTTCATGTTTGTTTTCTCCTTTTTCATTTATTTCCAATTATAACTTGGACAGAAGGAATGGCTCATCCCAGGTATCCCATGCGCTGAGGCAGCCAGAGCGCCAGGTCCGGGACAAAGGTCACCAGCAGCAGAACACCGAGCGTGACGGCCAGGAATGGCAGCGCCTCCTTCGCCGTGCCCTCCACACTGCAGCCGGCAGTGGGGCTGGTTACAAACAGGGTAATGCCGAAGGGTGGCGTCGCAAGCCCGATCACCAGATTGACGCAGAAGACCAGGCCGATGTGCAGGGGGTTGATCCCCAGCGCCCAGGCGATCGGCGCGATGATCGGGGCAAGGATAACCGTCGAGGCATAATCATCCATAAACATACCGCAGATCAGCAGCAGAATGTTGACCAGCAGCAGGAAGGCCCAGGACGGAAGCGCGGAGAAGGGGCCTATCAGCATGTTCATCACGCGTTCGTTTGCAATACACCAGGCCATTGCGGTGCCCGCGCCCGAGAGGAGCAGAACCAGGCCGGATGTCGCGGCAGCTTCGACAATCATCTGAGGAATGTCTTTGAGCTTTACGCTTCTCTTTACCAGAAAGGCAAGAAGAGCGCTGTAGACCACCGCAACGCCGGAGGCCTCCGTGATGGAAAACACGCCGCCGAAAATTCCGCCCAGGATGATCACCGGAAGAAGCAGGACAGGGATCGCCTTCAGGGTTGCCTGTCCGCGTTCCTTCCAGCTGGTCTTCCCGTAGGCGGGATAGCCGCGTTTGACCGCCGTGCGGTGCGCAACCAGGCACTGCAGGAGCGTGATGAGAATGGCCGGCGTAACCGCTGCCATGAACAGGCCGGAGATGGAGGTGCTCCCCACCGCAGAGCAATAGAGAATCATCAGAACACTGGGCGGCATGATCGGGCCCAGCAGAGAGGCGGAAGACATCACCGCTGCGGAGAATTCGGAGGAATATCCCTGCTTTTTCATCATGGGGATCAGGAACACGCCAAGTGACGCCGCGGCCGCAACCGCGAGGCCGACGATAGAGCCCATCAGCAGGGACGCGACAATGGTCACGATGGCAATGGCGCCCTTCAGGTTCCCGAACCACACATTCACGAACTTGACCAGTGTGTCGAGCAGACCGCCGCGCAGCATCAGCTGGCCGGTCATTACGAAAAACGGCACCGCGAGGAAGTTGAAGCTGTTCATGCCCGCATACATCTTGATAGCCAGCTGCACCGGGTTGATCCCCGCCACCAGCAGATAAACAAAGGTGGAAACCAGCAGATTATAGGCAATGGGCAGGCCGATGACCATCAAGAACAGGAAGCATACAATTAATACAATCAGAGAAATTGACACTCGCTTTCACCTCTCATGCTTGCAGTTTGTTCCGCACGGTTCTGAATAAAACCCCTTTGTACTGATTATACGACTAGAAAGTCAAAACAGATATAACTATATTAGCTCAAAATATAACAATGATGTTTTTCCTACAATCTGAACAATTTAATCCCCGCCGCAGCGTTTGGCAGGGTAATATATCCCTCTTTTCTTTCCGACTCAAGCACTGTTTTTGTCAAAATACTATAATATTAACGAAAAAGAAAAGAATCATGTAATTACATTGACTTTATATACTGAAATCTTTATAATTCTTATCAGAAATGTAATATATCGCAGGATTCTACAGGCTGAATTCATATAATACGATCAAAAAGAAGGAGTTTTGACATGCAGACGAAGATTAAAAACAGAGATATCCTGCTCTCTCACGGCGATATTGAAAGCAAGCGCATTGTTCTGGACATAGCGGAAAAGACCCTCCGGCATCTTGATGCCTATGAGCGGATCAAAAGCATCGCGCACATGGAAGGAAGTGTTCTCTGCATCGGTGAGAAACGCTGGGATCTGTCGAAAAAGCGCCACGTTTATCTTCTCGGTGCCGGAAAGGCCTGTAACCACATGGCGATGGCCGTGGATGAAATTCTGGGTGATTATCTCACCCGCGGAATTGCGATTGTCAAGATCAGTGAACCCACAGATGTGTTCCGGCACACGGATGTCTATGTCGGCGGGCATCCGCTGCCCAATGAGGAAGGTCTCCGTGCCTGCAGAGAAATCCTGAAGCTGGTGGACGCTTCCGGGCCGGAGGATCTGTTTATCGTGGTCATCAGCGGCGGCTCCTCCGCTCTGATGAGCTGTCCGATCGAAGGCATTACGCTGCAGGACGAAATCGACACCACCGATGTCATGCTGAAGTCCGGTGCCGGGATCTATGAGATCAATGCAATCCGCCGCCATATCTCCGCCATGAACGGCGGCATGCTGGCAAAGCGGATTCAGTCCCGCGGTGCGGAACTCATCGGCTTCGGAATCAGCGACGGTGTCGGCACCCCGGCCACCGCTGACATCAGCAAGCCCTATAAGAATTATAAAGGAACACCCATGGGTCCCGACCAGACCACGCTGGAGACCGCACGTCAGGTGATCCGTGACTACGGTGTGGCAGACCGCCTGCCGAAGTCGGTCGTGGACTATCTTATGAACGTCGGTCCCGAGGGTGAAACCCCAAAGGCCTTCCCCGACAACACCTATTTTCTGCTCAACAGTCTGCCGGACTCCTGTCTGACCGCAAAACGTATCTCCGAAGAAATGGGGATTCCTGCAGTTATTCTGACTTCTTACCTGGAGGGTGAGGCCAGGGACGTCGGTACCGTGTTCGCCTCCATCGCCCGTGAGATTCAGAATTACGGGAATCCGGTCAAAGCTCCCTGCGTTCTTCTCTGCTCCGGTGAGGCCACCACGCAGATTCTGGATAACTCCGTCATCACCGGCCACGGAGGCCCCGGCCAGGAGCTCACCCTCTCCTTTGCCCTCACCGCAAAGAAGGCCCCCGGCGTTGCCTGCATGTCCATCGACTCTGAGGGGACGGACGGCACCACTTCCGTAGCCGGCGGGCTCACGGATTCCACCAGCTACGATACCGCTGTCGCCAAAGGGATCGACATCTTTGAGCATCTGCGCGGCCATGCCTGTTTTGAGGCTCTGGACGCCATGGGGGATGCGGTCTTCACCGGAAACACCGGGACCAACCTCTGCGACCTTAACATCATGTATGTGCCTGCCCTTCCCGAAAAACCGCATCAGTCCGACGTGTTCCGCATCAGGAGCGTGCATGCGCGTCAGCTGATAGACTGCAAGTGCCGTCCCATGGTGGAGGTCGATGTGATCACCGAAGGCGGCGCTGTCGGCACCGCATCCGCGCCGACCGGCACTTCCGTGGGCATGTATGAGTCCTGCGTCCTCCGGGACGGTGATCCGGCGGAATACAACGGGCTTTCCGTGCACAAGGCTGTTGCAAATGTCAACGATATCATCGCTCCGGCTCTGATCGGTAAAAATGTGTTGGATCAGGAAGCGCTGGACCAGATTATGATCGATCTGGACGGAACCCCGGATAAACACGTGCTCGGCGGCAACGCGATTTACTCCGTTTCCGTGGCATGTTATCGGGCAGCTGCCGCTGCCCTCGGGCGTCCGCTCTATGACTACATCGCCGGCGGGCAGATCCGCACGGTTCCGATCCCCTCATTCAACGTTATGAACGGCGGAAACAACGCCGGAATACGTCAGGCCTTCAATGAGTTCATCGTCATGCCTTACCGGGCGAAGGACATCGAGCAGGCTGTGGAAATTGCCGTCAAGGTCTTTCAGAAGCTCGGCAGCGTGATCCGGGAGTACACTGGTGCCGAACCCAGAGTCGGCGGTTCCTACGGCTGGTGTGCTCCTTCCGAAGACCCTGAGGTCTGCCTGAATCTCATCCAGAAGGCCATCGACCTCTGCGGCTATACCGCGGAATGTGCCTTTGCTCTTGACTGTGCCAGCAGCGAGATGTATGACAAGGAGCAGCGGCGCTATTATCTGAACGGAAGCTATGTCACCTCTGATGAGCTGATTGCCTACATGAAAGGTCTGACTGAACGGCACAATTTTGTCTTCATTGAGGATCTGCTGGACGAAAATGACTGGGAAGGCTTCCGCAAAGCTCATGAGGAGATCACCCGCAGCTTTATCATCGGTGACGATTTCACCGTCTCCAACATCGACCGCATCAGGAAAGCCTATGAACAGCAAGCTGTTGACGGCTTTATCCTGAAGCCAAACCAGGTCGGAACCATTTCGGAAGCCCTGGTCTCCCACCGCTTTGCACAGGAGCGGAACCTCTTCTCCATCACCTCCGGACGCAGCGGAGGGGTCGTCGGGGATGTCGTCATGGATCTGGCCGTCGGTCTCCAGATTCCATTTATCAAAAACGGCTGCCCCCGCAGCGGTGAGCGGATCGACAAGCTCAATTTCCTCATGCGCGTGAAAGACAGTTACCCCGGCTGCCACATGGCGAAGATTGACGACATCGTCCGTTTCCATTGATGATTTGGTTTTCTGTCACGGAACTCATTCTGGTGAAAAACGCTCCGGCAAACATCTGCCGGAGCGTTTCCGAATGAAAATATTCTGTTGCAGTCCTATAGGCCGGAGCAAACCTTCTCCTCCGAAATCAGCCCCTGCAGGCCCAGCATGGAATTGATCCAGTTGTTTTTCATGGCAATTTCCGCCCCATACGGGTCCCGCAGGCGAAGCGCGTGGATCAGCTCCATGTGCTCGTCATAAGATGCCCGAAGGATTTCCGCATCACGAAAATAGAGATAGTCCAGCCGGGCAATGTGCGTCCACAGGCTTTCGCACAGATCTCTGATATATTCATTTCCGGACATCCGGATCACGAGATCGTGGAATTTTCGGTCACCGATCAGCGCAGGATAGGCGTTTTTTTCTCTCTGAAGTATCTTTACGTAAAAATCCTCATTTGCTTCAATCAGGCTGACGATATCTTCATCCTTCGCCCTTTCAGCGGCGTTTTTCGCAGCCAGGCTCTGAAGCATGCACATCGGCGCGTACAGCTGCTCCACTTTGTCCGGAGTGATCGGCGCTACCATCGTGGCCTTTCCCGGGATGGTACAGATCAGCTTCTGCTGTTCCAGCCGTTTCAGCACTTCCCGTATCGGTGTTCTGCCGGTATGAAAATAGGCGGCGATCTCCATATCCGATATTTTCTCACCCGGCTTCAGCTGCAGCGTAATGATCCATTTTTTCAGCTGCTCCTCAATCAGTTCTTTATTCGCAATGACATCCCGTTCAAATTCATCTGCCGGCATCGGCATGCCGTATTCCCCCTTTCCAGTTCATGTCCGGCCCGTATTCGGCTTTATTCAGATTAAGGAGATCTCTTATGCTTTACGGAAGAATCCAGGAAAAATACGACTCCCTCACACATTCCCAGAAGCAGGTTGCCGGCTATCTGGATAACCATTCCGATGATGTCGTCTTCTGCACCCTGGAAGATCTCGCCTCCCGTATAGAGGTCAGCACCACCACCATCATTCGTTTTGCACGGGCGCTCGGCTATTCCGGTTTCAGCGATATGCAAAACGATGCAAAACGCGACATGCAGAACAAAGCGACGCTTCCGGAACGCCTGGATGATACCATCGTCAGCGGTCCGGAGGGGAATCTGCTTCAACAGGCCTTCAGTCTGGATATCGAAAACATCCGTCTGACTCTGGCCGCACAGAAAACGGAGGATCTCCGGGAAACC
>CAMOXX010000073.1 GCA_946629475.1 uncultured Blautia sp.
CTAAAGGCGATGACGAAGCCGGTCCGGAACAGAATCTTACAGAGAGCCGCTGTCAGGTGCAAAGCGGCAGAGGAGTTCCGAAGGCCTGTCCCTTCCGAGCCGGAGGCGAGAAAAGATCAGGAAAAACAATAATTCCCTGTATCCCAGTAGATGCTTCCCGTCCGTGCCGCGTAAGTGCACAGGGAATCACGGGTTCCCGCTGAGTGGTCGTATTTATTACGGCAATTTGAGTGGTACCGCGGGTGTTGTTTGCCGCACTCGTCTCAAAGGATATTGAGACGGGTGCGTTTTTTTTACAATTTCCGTCTCAGAAACTTTGATTCTCTTTTATCACAGAAAGACGAGGATAACTTATGGAACAGGAACTGGATTATAAAATTCAGGAGATTGCAGGAAGGATCCGGGTTCTCCGGGAGCTGGAGAACAAAACGCCGCAGGAGATGGCGGCGGCGACGGATCTTTCGGAAAAGGAGTACCTGGAGTGCGAATCAGGACTTCAGGATCTGAACTTTACCTTTATCTATCGATGCTCGCTGGCCCTTAAGGTGTCCGTCACGGATATCCTGGAAGGCTACAGCCCCAACCTCCGGTCCTACACGATGACACGGTCGGGCGCAGGGCAGAAGATCTCACGCGCGCATGGAATGACCTACTACAATCTTGCTTATGCGTTTCAAAACAGGATCGCTGAGCCGCTGTATGTGCGCAGCGTTTTTGATGAGGCCGCGCAGGACCGTCCGATCGATCTGACCAAGCATGACGGCCAGGAATGCGATATCGTCGTAGAGGGCAGCCTCAAGGTGCAGATCGGTGAGCACAGCGAGATCCTTGGCCCGGGGGACAGCATCTATTACGACAGCAGTACGCCCCACGGCATGATCGCGGTAGGCGGCCAGGACTGCATCTTTTACGCGATTGTCCTGAATCCTGCCGGAGAACCGATTCCGGAGCTCACGCAGCAGCCGATCATCGAGGAGGAGAGTACTCCCCGGACGGTCGATGACAGTGAGAGAATCTGGCATGATTTTATCGATGTGGAGGAGAACGAGAAGGGAACCCCGGTCTCCATCCGCTTTAAAAATGCGAACCGCTTCAACTTTGCGTTTGACCTGGTGGACGCGCTTGCGGCGAGGGAGCCCGAAAAGCTCGCCATGCTCCACATCTCAAAGGATGGAACGGAGCGCAGGATCACTTTTGAGAATGTCCGCAAGGAATCTGCCCGGTGTGCAAACTACTTTAAGGCATTGGGAATTAAAAAAGGCGACCGCGTAATGCTGATTCTGAAAAGGCATTACCAGTTCTGGTACGCCCTGGTCGGCCTCAATAAGCTCGGCGCGATCGCAATTCCTGCGACCAACCAGCTGATGGACCACGACCTGGAATACCGGATCCGCACGGCAGGGATCACTTCGATTATCTGTACGGCCGACGGCGATACCGCTCATCAGGTTGAGCTCGCCCAGGAAAAATGCGGACTGCTGCAGAACATGATGATCGTAAACGGGGAGAGGGAAGGCTGGAGATCCTTCGATGAAGAGTATCCTCTGTACAGTTCCCGATTCCGCCGCACGGGCGTATCTCCGTGCGGGGATGACCTGATGCTGATGTACTTTACATCGGGAACCTCAGGCTATCCGAAGATCGCAGCCCACACCTACAAGTATCCTCTGGGACATTTCCACACTGCAAAATACTGGCAGACAGTGGATCCCGACGGACTGCACCTGACGATTTCAGATACCGGATGGGCCAAGGCAACCTGGGGCAAGATTTACGGCCAGTGGCTGTGCGAAGGCGCGATTTTCGTGTATGACTTCGATCGTTTCGACGCGGCGAAGATCCT
Organism: uncultured Blautia sp.; assembly: GCA_946629475.1. GTDB lineage: Bacteria > Bacillota > Clostridia > Lachnospirales > Lachnospiraceae > Blautia_A. The sequence continues at coordinate 1,844 of CAMOXX010000073.1, forward strand.
GCCGATGTTTGCGAAATACCATATTACCACGTTCTGTGCGCCGCCTACGATGCTCCGGATGATGATCAAGCAGGACATCAGCCATTATGATTTTTCCTCCGTCAAGCATATGACGACGGCCGGCGAAGCGCTGAACCCCGAGGTTTACAGACAGTTTGAGAAGGCGACAGGCCTTCGTATCATGGAAGGCTTCGGCCAGTCCGAGTCGGCCCTGATCATCGGAAACCTGGCCGGCGCGCCGCACAAAATCGGTTCGATGGGCAAGCCGGTTCCCACCTATCAGGTTGAACTGCTCGGGGAGGACGGCAAACCCGTACCCTCCGGTGAGGAAGGCGAGATCTGCATCAATATCAGCAAGGGAATCCCCTGCGGTGTTGCGGTCTGCTATTATAAGAATGAAGAAGAGACCAGGGATACCTGGAAGGACGGCTGGTACCACACCGGCGACCTGGCCTGGCGCGACGAGGACGGCTTCTACTGGTATGTAGGCAGAAAGGACGATGTGATCAAGTCGTCCGGCTACCGGATCGGACCGTTCGAGATCGAGAGCGTACTGATGGAACTGCCGTACGTTCTGGAATGCGGTGTAAGCGCAGCGCCTGATCCGGTCAGAGGCTTTGTGGTGAAGGCCAGCATCGTGCTCGTAAAGGGTACGGAAGGATCGGACGAACTGGTGCGGGAGATTCAGAATTATGTGAAAGAGCACACGGCTCCGTACAAATATCCGAGGATCGTCGAGTTCCGGGATGAGCTGCCGAAGACCGTGAGCGGAAAGATAATCAGACATGAATTATAAAAGAATCACGCTTCTGTGCGGGCACTATGGGAGCGGAAAGACAAATCTTGCGGTCAACATGGCGCTGGATCTTTCAAAGGATCATGAAAAGGTGGTCATCGCGGACCTCGACATTGTCAATCCCTATTTCAGGACGATCGACAGCGCGGAGGACCTGCGGGAGGCAGGAGTGAAGCTTGTCGTTTCCTCCTATGCCAATTCCAACGTGGACATTCCGGCGCTTCCGCAGGAAATGTACTCCCTGGTGGATGACAGGAGCCTCACCTGCATTGTTGATGTGGGCGGCGACGACCGCGGCGCTTATGCCCTCGGGCGAATCGCCGGGGCGATCCGGGAGGAAAATGACTATGACATGTTCCTGGTCATCAACCGCTACCGCCCGCTGACGCCTGACGCGGAATCAACGCTCGAAATTATGCACGAGATCGAGGCGGCAGCCTCCCTGAAATTCACGGGAATCATCAACAACTCCAACCTTGCCGCAGAGACGGAGCCCGAAACGGTGCTGGCTTCCGTTCCGTATGCGGAGGAGGTGTCGCGGCTTTCCGGACTTCCTCTTGTGATGACGGGCGCAGAGAAAAATGTGGCTGATCAGCTGAAGGGAAAGATTGACAATGTTTTTCCGCTTCATCTGCAGAAAAGACCAGTATAAGTTTACAGAAGGAGGATATTATGGCAAAACTGACATTCAAAACAGATGAATGCAAAGGATGCGGACTCTGTGTTGAAGCCTGTCCTAAAGGAATTCTTCAGCTTTCGAAGGATACCATCAACAAAAAGGGACATCACCCTGCGGAATGCGTCAATGAAGACGCGTGCATCGCATGCAAATCGTGTGCAACGATGTGCCCTGACTGTATTATCAGAATAGAAAAGTGAGGTGAGTTATTGTGGCAGAAAAAGTATTGATGAAGGGAAACGAAGCGATCGCGGAAGCCGCAATCATTGCCGGCTGCCGTCACTATTTCGGATATCCGATCACCCCGCAGACGGAAATCGCCGCGTACATGGCAAAGAGAATGCCGAAGATCGGCGGAACCTTCCTGCAGGCGGAGAGTGAGATCGCTGCAATCAATATGGTATACGGCGTTTCATCGGCAGGAAAAAGAGTTATGACATCCTCCTCCAGCCCGGGAATCTCCCTGAAGAGCGAGGGAATCTCCTATCTTGCAGGCGCGGATCTTCCGGCGGTTGTCGTCAACTGCCAGAGAGGCGGCCCGGGACTCGGCGGAATCCAGCCCAGCCAGTCCGACTATTTCCAGGCGACCAGAGGCGGCGGACACGGCGACTACCACATGATCGTCCTTGCGCCGGCATCGGTTCAGGAGATGGCACAGCTCACCATCCGCGGATTTGAGCTTGCGGACCAGTACCGCATGACATCCATGATTCTGGCGGACGGTACCATCGGACAGATGATGGAGCCGGTTTCCTTTGATTTTGATATCAAAGAAGCGCCCGAAAAACCGTGGGCAACTACAGGAACACAGATGAAGAGAGAGCACAATGTGGTGAATTCCCTCTATCTTGTACCGGATGTCCTGGAAGAAAAGAACTTTGAGCGCTATGAAAAATACGCCCTGATCAAGGAGAAGGAAGCCCTCGCAGAGGAATACCTCCTCGATGATGCCGAGATCGTGATTGCAGCGTTCGGTATTGCGGCACGTGTCGCGAAGAACGCGGTCAATGCGGCGAGAGCCGATGGGATCAAGGCAGGCCTGATCAGGCCGATCACCCTGTGGCCGTTCCCGGAAAAGACCTTCAAAAAGGCTCTCGGCACAGCAAAGCAGTTTATCAGTGTGGAGCTGTCCATGGGCCAGATGATCGAGGATGTGTATCTTGCCACAGGATGCGCCGTTCCGGTTACGCTCTGCAACAGGGCCGGCGGAATGATTCCGTCTCCGGAGCAGGTCTACGAAGCCATCAAGGCAGCACATGGAAAGGCTGGTGAATGATATGGTAGTTTTTGAAAAACCGCATGCACTGACAGATGTTCCGCTTCACTATTGCCCGGGATGTACCCACGGCATCGTTCACCGTCTGGTGGCGGAAGCGATCGATGATCTCGGTATTGAAGGAAAGACCGTCGGTGTCGCTCCGGTAGGATGCGCCGTTATGGCCTACGACTATTTCCGCTGCGACATGATTGAGGCAGCCCACGGGCGTGCTCCGGCCGTCGCAACCGGTGTGAAGAGGGCGGATCCGGAAAACCTTATCGTATTTACCTATCAGGGCGATGGCGACCTTGCTTCCATCGGTACGGCTGAGACCGTCCACGCAGCGGCGAGGAACGAGAACATCACCGTGATCTTTATCAACAACGCGATTTACGGCATGACCGGCGGACAGATGGCCCCGACATCCCTCCCGGGCCAGGTTACTCAGACATCCCCCTACGGCCGTGATGTAAAGCAGTGCGGATATCCGGTAAAAATCTGCGAGATGCTGTCCATGCTGGACGGTCCGGAATATCTGGAGCGTGTCGCCGTGAATAATGTCAAAAACGTCCTGAAAGCGAAAAAGGCCATCCGGAAAGCATTCCAGAACCAGGTGGACGGCAAGGGCTTTTCTCTGATTGAAGTGATTTCGGCTTGTCCGACAAACTGGGGCATGACACCGTCGCAGGCGCTGAAATGGATCGATGACAACATGATCCCTTACTATCCGCTCGGCGTTTACAAGGACAGGAGCGCAGGCCTGATTCCCGGAGCAAAGGAGGATAAATAAATGACGAGAGAATTATTATTTGCCGGCTTCGGCGGGCAGGGACTTCTTTTTTCCGGTAAAGTGATCGCGTACAAAGGCCTGATCGAGGATAAAAATGTGAGCTGGCTTCCTTCCTACGGCCCGGAGATGCGCGGCGGAACGGCAAACTGCAGCGTTATTCTGAGCGACGATCCCGTCGGAGCTCCGATTATTTCCAACCCGGACGTTCTTGTGGCGATGAACCTTCCGTCCCTCGACAAATATGAGTCACAGGTGAAGCCGGGCGGCACGATCCTCGTTGACAGCAGCCTGATCGAGAGAAAAGTGGAGCGCGAAGACGTTAACGTATATTATGTTCCCGCAACAAAGATGGCGGGCGAGAACGGCGCACCCACACTGGCCAACATGATTCTGGTCGGAAAGCTTCTCCAGGTTTTCGGAGAGTACGATGAAGAGCTGGTGAAAAAAGCCCTCGGCAAATGCATCTCCGCAAGGCACGCGGATCTGCTGGATCTGAACCTGAAATGCATGGAGATCGGAAGAGACTATCAATAACGAGTTATAATAAACACAACAGATACAGCCCCCATTCATTTTGTGAATGGGGGCTGTATCTGTTGTCATACCAGAGTGTTTATCCACACTCTCTTCTTCAGAAGGATATACCCGATCAGGCATTTCACCAGATCCAGGGCCAGAACGAGGGCATAGACTGCAAGGATGTTCAGGGATGTAAAGCGCGTGAGGATAAATGCCGCAGGAACGCTGAAAACCCAGATGAAAACACTGTCGAACAGGAAGGTAATGATGGTTTTTCCTCCCGACCGCAATGTGAAATAAGCACTGTTCAGGAATGAAGTGTGGGGCATCGCGGCGGCAGTGAGGATAATCAGCCAGACCGCCAGATGCTTTACCTCATTCGAAGTGTTGTAAATATTGGGGAAACAGGGGGCCGCAATCATCATCAGGATACCGGTTCCCGTACAGCTCAGAACGGAAAACATGATCAGCTTCCGGTCCGTGCTGACAGCCTCCTCAATCTGCCCGGCCCCCAGCAGCTGGCCGATGATGATCGCAACGGCACTGCCCATGGCGATCATGATGACATTGAAGACATTGCTGATGGTGCTGGAGATGTTCAGGGCCGCAACCACATTCAGCCCCCTGACCGAGTAGCACTGTGTCAGCATTGCCATGCCTGCGGCCCAGAGCGTTTCGTTGATCAGGAGAGGTGCTCCTTTGACTATGATCCGCTTTGCAGAATCAGCCGGAACCTTCAGCGTCCGGTAGACACCTGAGAATATCCTGAGCTTCTTTGCGTGGGTGTGTGTATGTACGACGACGACCAGGAGTTCGATGACTCTGGAAATAACCGTCGCAATTGCTGCCCCGGCGATCCCGAGCTTTGGAAATCCGAATTTACCGTAGATCAGCAGGTAGTTGAAGATCAGGTTCACGAACACGGCAATGATTCCCGCGTTCATGGGGAGGATTGTCTCACCGCATTCCCGGAGTGTGCTGGTGTAGGCGTTGCTGATCATAAAAACGGGCAGTCCGATCAGCATGATCCTGAGATATGTGCGTCCATACCCCAGGGTTGCCGCTGCCTGGGAGGCTTCGCCCCCTCCCTGCAGGTACAGGCTGATGAGCGGATCACCATAAAAAATAAACAGCAGCGAGGCAGCTGCGGTCAGAATGAAGGAGAGGATCAGCTTGAAGCGGAAGGTCATCCTGACTCCCTCGTGGTCCCCGAGACCGAAGTACTGGGCTGTGAAGATTCCGGCCCCGGACACTGCCCCGAAGATGCACAGGTTGTACACAAAGATCAGCTGGTTTACGATCGAAGCCCCCGACATCTGCTCGGTTCCGATTCTTCCGATCATGATATTGTCCAGCATGCTGACAAAATTGGTGATTCCGTTCTGGACCATGATCGGCACAGCGATCAGAAGCATCTTTTTATAAAATTGTCTGTCCCCGAAATACCGGCTGCGGAACCCGGTTTCGGTGGTGTTGTTTTCGCGATAATGTTGTAATTGCATATTTTTTCAAGTATAATTGTATCTGTTCAGTACCTTCACAGATACGCGCAAAATAATCCGTAATCAGTTTTTGGCGAGTGAATCATATTATATAATATATTCGGGATTATTTCAACCTTGTCTCAGTGGGGTTCAATCTCCGGCACAGGACCGGCTATATGATCAAATGCCTGCCTGCAAAAAGAAAAGACGCCGAAGAAAAAGAAACCCGCTGAGTCAGAGGGATTTCAGAGAGGAAGTACATATGGAAAAAATGCTCCAGGAGATCAATATCTGCAGCGATATTCTGCGATATGGAAAAGAAATTTTGAAATCAGATGTTTTCCGTCAGGCAGCCGGACAAAAGCATCATCATTACGGAACCGTATTAGAGCATACGATCAATGTATGCGTGGTCAGCCTCAGGCTCGGTTATCAGCTGGAGAGCCGTGGAATCAGGGTAAATAAAAAGGATCTGGTTCAGGCTGGTTTATGCCACGACCTGGGTCTGGTCGGCAGGGACGAAAAATACAAAACCCGGATGGAAGCCTGGAAAAATCATCCGCAGGAGTCAGCGAGGATTGCAAAGGAACTGGTTCCGGACATGAGCCCGGAGGCGGAGGATATGATCCTTTCCCACATGTGGCCGGTGGCCGGTCCGCCTCCCTGCAATAATGAGGGAATGCTGCTTTGCATGGCTGACAAGTACTCAAGTATGTCGGAGTGGAAAAAGTGGCTGACAGACTATGGATTTGCTGCGCGTATTTTGGGACAGCTAGACTGAGAATTCTGCCGGAAATGCTAATATTTGTACCTGCGGCACTTACTGCGGGAAACCAATTATAAAGGAGAGGAAACATAACTATGAGAATTGCAGTAACCTATGAAGATGGAAATATCTTTCAGCATTTCGGACATACCGAAGAGTTCAAGGTTTATGAGGTTGAGGATGGAAAAGTCGTCTCTTCAGAGATCTTTGGTTCGAATGGGAGCGGGCATGGCGCGCTTGCGGGACTCTTGAATGACCGGGGAATCGACGTGCTGATCTGCGGAGGCATCGGCGGCGGAGCACAGGCAGCTCTTTCCGAGAGAGGAATCGAACTCTGCGCAGGAGCAGAAGGAAATGCGGACGAAGCGGTGGAGGCGTATCTCAGGGGCGAGCTGGTAAATACCGGTGCGAACTGTAATCATCACGGAGAGGGTCATTCCTGCGGAGAACACAGCTGTGGGGATCATGAGGATCATGGATGTCATGGAGGATGTTCTTCGAAGCCCCCGTTCGAGGGTAAGAATGTCGGTAAGACCTGCCGCACCCATTACAGGGGAACCTTCAATGACGGCACGCAGTTCGATTCCTCCTATGACAGGGGAGAACCTCTGGAATTTGTCTGTGGAGCCGGTCAGATGATACAGGGCTTCGATGCGGCGGTTGCGGACATGGAGGTCGGTCAGATTGTTGATGTGCATCTGATGCCTTCCGAGGCATATGGCGAAGCAGATCCGGCAGCGGTCTTTACTGTGGAGCTGTCCCGGCTGCCGGGAGCGGAAGAGCTTGCGGTCGGGCAGCAGGTGTACCTGCAAAACCAGTATGGACAGCCCTTCCCGGTAAAGGTCGCCGCCAAGGACGATAAAACCATCACATTTGACGCCAACCATGAAATGGCAGGAAAAGAACTGAACTTCCGGATAGAGCTGGTTGAAGTGAGGTAATGCGAACCAGAAGGGGAGGGGAGTCAGAGGGGATCGGTTCCCGCTGACTCCCCTCCCCTTTGCACCTCTCCTGTGTTCACCGAACAGTCTGCTTTCATTTCGCCCTCTTCTGAGGAAGATATCTTCTGAATATAACCGATCTACCTGTTCCAGATTGTTCTGTACTCACTGAAGACAGAATAAAGCCTGTCGATCTGCGGCAGCTTTTGGCGGAGTATTTCGTTGTCTTCCCTGCCCGGAAGCAGATTGCCGCCTGCCATCAGGAAGCAGGAGCGGACATCCAGATGAACGGTGCACGGAAGGTTCCTTGCAAACGGTGCATTCCGTATCTCATAAAAAGTGTTCTTCTTCCGGCCGGAAAACCTCTGTGCCCGGTTTTTCTGTTTTGGGCATCGAAACCTCTTGTTCCAGAGCTGATATTCACCTATAATGAATCCGGTATATCTGTATCTGCCAGCGGAGGACGATACTTTTTGCTATATCAGAATGGAGAGAGAGTTATGAGAGTATTAATTGTATATTATACACAGTCTGGAAACACACAGGCAATTGCAAAGCGGATCGCTGCAGGTGCCGGGAGCACAGGCGCCGAGGTGACTGTGAAGAGGCTCAAAAATGTCACCTACGATATGCTGGATGATTATGATCTGATCGGATTCGGTTCGCCTGTCTGGAAGGCGGATACTCCGAATATGCATGCGTTCATCGATAAGATGCCGCAGCAGAACGGAAAACACTGCTTTGCCTTCAATACGCATGGAACACTGCCGCATCTCTATTTTCCGATCGTGATCCCGAATCTGAAGGCGAAAGGGCTTCTGCCCATCGGGTATAAGGGCTGGTATGGAGATGTGAATATGCCGGGCATGCCGAAACCGTACTACACAATGGGACACCCCGATGAACAGGACTTTCGTGAGGCGGAGGAGTTTGGACGGGAGATGGCGCTGAACAGCCCGAGGATAGCTTCGGGTGAGACAGATCTGATCTATCCGGATCCGGAAATGAATGACAAGGTTTTTGAGCAGGCTATGATCTGCTCGAACATGCTTTTGTGTCCGACTAATCCGCAGGGGGCATTCTTCCGTGATCCGGAAAAATGCCGGTATCCGAAATGTCATGTCTGTATGGACAACTGCATGATGGGATATATCGATCTCTCGAAGAATCCTCAGGTATTCGGAAACCGCGGCGACCGGTGTGACGACTGCCATGAGTGCTCTTACTGCTTCATGATCTGTCCTTTCGGAGCAATTTATACGGAAGATCCGAACCAGTTTGAGAGAGACAAAGGCATCAGGCATAAAAACTTTGAGGTGATGCTGGACCGGGACGAGGCGGAAGGGACGTTCCGCCGCCATATTCCCGCAGATGAGGTGGGGTTTGACACACCGTATGTCTACTGGCATCCGGAGCGCCCTTATCTTAAGGTGCCGAAAGAGGACGACTGAGAGAAAAAGCGTCTCATCCTCAGATGTGGAAAATGTCAGACATCAGCTTATATCACAGATCTGAATGACAAAAGGAGGGACTCGCCGGGTGTGTCGGCCATATTTATCCGGCAGATCTGGACCTGTTCAAGGAATACCGCTATGACATCGATACACAGGAGTATCTTGATAAATGCACAAACGATCAGCTGTGCCGCATGTATTCCAACATGGGTTATAAGGAAGGAACCGGAGAGTACCTGTATGACCTGAAAGCAGCCGCAGAGAACAATGATGACGGGCATGTCAACGGATCGGTTTATGTATCCGGATATATGGCCTGCCTTTATCTGGCGGATCTGGAGTGCCGCAGCCTCGAAGGACAGGGTGCTGTTACATTTGACGGGAACGGTGATATTGAATCGATCTCGAGCGAAAAGCTGAGGGAAGGGATAAGTGCAATCCTCATGAGCCTCCATCAGGGCGACACACTGGATGAAGTCATTTACAGAATCTCGGAGGGGGCCTACCAGAACACCGCGGATTTCACGGAGCGTTTTATCAAAGGGACCTATAACCAGGAAACACAGGAATATGACGGGGATCCGGAATCACTCTCATTCTGCGTGGGATATATTAACTATATGAATCGTCTGGATGAGATGGATCCTGAAACACACCCGGCAGGCTCGATGCTGATGGATGACTTTG
>CAMOXX010000074.1 GCA_946629475.1 uncultured Blautia sp.
TTTCCCTGATTTCTTTACACAGCAAAACAAGCTCTTTCTCCCTCGGAAAAGCGCTGTACAGATGAAACAGAAGCCCTGTCCATGTACCTTTATTATACTCTCTGGTAATCTCATCCAGCTGCACGGCCAACGGCTTATTGTGTGAATAACGAACCATGATCTGCTTCATCAGCCAAACCCTCCAAAACAGTAACCGCTTGTTTCTCTTCCAGCTTTTTTTCAAAATCAGCCACAGGCATGGGCCTGTCAAACAGAAATCCCTGTGCGATCCTGCATCCGTAATTACGCATGATTTCCAGCTGTTCTTCCGTCTCGACTCCTTCCGCCACACATATGAGTCCGATCTCATGGGCCATGGCAATCACATGGGCAAACATGTGGTTGCCCCTTTCCTCCTCCGCGTCTGAGGGAAGGATGCTTTTGTCCAGCTTCAGCACGTCCCACGGGATCTGTTTGATCAGGTTCAGGGAGGAATACCCGACTCCGAAGTCGTCCACGGAAGTGGCGATCTCTGCCTCCTGAAGCTGGCCGACTACACGCTTCAGGTCACGGAACTCCACATCTGTTGTGGTTTCCGTCAGCTCAATCTCAATCAGCCCGCGGGGGACATGGTTCGCATCTATGATGGACACAATATGCTCAAACAGTTTTTTATCCGACATGTGCATGCGTGAGAGGTTCACGGAAATCCGGACCGGCTGCTTCCCTTCATCCAGCCAGCGGCGGATATCCTTGCAGACATGATCGAGCATATAGAAATCCAGGCGGCAGATATCATTCCCCCGTTCCAGTATCGGGATAAACTCCATGGGAGGGATGATATCCCCTTTCCATATCCATCTGCAAAGGGCTTCTGCCCCTACAATCTTTCGGGACTGGATGTCCACCTTTGGCTGGTAATACACCACGATATTTTCATTTTCAAGAGCTTTATTGAATTTCCGCTGGACCTTTGCGGCATGTTTCTTTTCCTGCAGGAAACTCTGGTCATAGAAGATAATATCGGGATGATTATCTCTTTTTGCGATCTGATAGGGCGGGATAATCCTCTCCATCACGCCTCCCGGGTTTGGGATCCTGTCGCCTTCCGTAAAGGAACAGACTCCGGCAAAGGCTGAGATTTCTGCTTCCTGTTCCGGTTCCTCCCCATATCGGACGGATGCGCCGTGCAGGATCTCTGTCACCGCACCCAGTTTCTCCGTAGAAAACAAAAGGACAAAGTTATCCCCTCCGAGGCGGCAGACGATTCCTTCCTTTCCCATTGCCTTCTCCAGCATTTTGCCATAGTTTCTTAAAACGATATCTCCATTTTCCTTGCCCGCCTGCTCATTGACGGCCGAAAAATGTTTAAGATCGATCCTTGCCCCCGTCCATCCGGCGAGTCCTCCCTGAGCCAGCAGTCTCCCGATCCTCGAGTAAAATAAACGGATGTTTTTATAGCCGTCATTGTCATAATACATCAGCCGTTCTATGATCTTCTCCTGCCGTGGACGGTTCAGGCAGGTGAGCATCATGCGCTGGATGATGTCCACTTTCTTTCTTTCCGGTTCTGTCAGCGGCTGCGCCCCTTCCGCCTGAAACACATCACAGGTAATGATCATGCCCGTCGGGGAAACAAGCCTTCTGGACGCGATGAGGAAATGCTTCTCTCCGGAGTCATAGCACACAAACGGTTCTCCGTCTCCTTTGCGCTCATGCTCTGCGTCCGCATAAAACGTAGTTACCCCTTTCGAAACGCGGAGGGTTTTACAAAGCTGTCCCAATATATCATAGATAGCCGGAAGATCGAATTCCTCCAGGTTTGTCATCAGGTCCGTCAGTTTTTCAAACGGAGAGAGCATATCCGGTTCCACGAAAGGTTCCTCCTTTCATTGCAGATTCCTGTATTAATTGACACAGTGTTTTCTGATAAATTGGTAATTGTTCAGTCAAGCTGAACAGTTGCGTATATTGTTCCATATGTACAGCCGGATCACCTGCTGTTCATCCGCCGTACATATACTTCTGTGCAAACTGATCAATGGGAACGGGGCGAGAGTATACAAATCCCTGCAGGTAATCACATCCGATCCGGCTCATGACCTCTGCCATGTCCTCCGACTCTATGCCCTCAGCCGTGATCTGAAACCCCATGGCCTTAAAGGTCTGGACCATGGACGGAAGCAGAATATCCCTTTTTTCAAAATAATCCCAGACGATGCTCATATCCAGCTTGATATTGGAGAAGGCAAACTGCTTGATCCGGTTCAGGTTGGAATATCCCTTTCCATAGTCATCAAGGGAGAACTGAAAGCCATGCTCCATAAGATTATTCACCTGGTGTGAAAACTCCGGGGAATCCGACATGGCTTCCTCGGTCAGCTCCAGATGAATCCTCTCCGTGCCGACCTGATAATCTTCCAGTATGGAGACGATATTGGAGGCCAGGCCCAGGTTCATGCACTGGAGAGGGGAAAGGTTGACGTTGATCCACTCGATCCCATAGTCCTGTGGATGGTACTCCCGGATAAACCGGCAGACCTTATTCAGGACCTGCCTTCCGATTGCACTGATCTCACCGATATTCTCCGCCATAAAGATGAATTCATCCGGAAAGACAATCTGGCCTTCGTCGTCCCGGATACGGGCCAGGGCCTCCGCGCAGATCACCTTCTTTGTGCCGCTGTCCACGATCGGCTGCAGGAACACCTCCACTGTGTCTTCCTTCAAAGCTCTTTCCAGTGCCTTTTTGACACGGATCACATGCTGCACCTCATGGATATACTCCTGCCCGATAACCTTGTTTCCCTTCCCTGATCCGGCTTCCCCTAAAGCCATATAGAAATACGTCAGAATTGCATCGTCATCGTTCAGTTCCGGTATCGCCTCCATGTATACAAATCCAACGTCCAGAAACAGGTTTGTCCCTTCCGTTTTCCATGCCTTTACAAACCGGCTGGAAATTGTTTCCTTCATGCTGCCCGGATCCATGGGGCTGTCCCCTGCCAGGGCAAAGCATCCGCTGCGCAGATAGTACACAGCATAATCCGGAAATGTCTCCTTGAGATAGCGGGTAATAAGGTCAATGCCCCTGTCTACCTGCGATCCGCCAAACATTCCCCTCATCCCTATATAATTTTGTACCGCGATACCCAGTACATAATACTCCTTTTTCTGTGCCATTTCGGACAGGTGAACCTTAAAGCCCCTTTGATTAAACCCGACTCCGCGGTCCGACAGATACAGATCCGGGTTCTGGAAAGCAATAAAGATAATAATGATGGCAAACAGACAGAACAGGTTCATCAGAAGATACTGTGGGAAAAGGATCCTGAATATATTTCCCGCCAGAAGGAACCCATTGTAAAGAAGAATACTCACATACTGGAGCCTTCCCCGCAGCCGGCTTTTATATTTTGAGGCCAGCAGTACCGATCCTGCTATGCATAACAGGAAGCACACATAAAGGACATTATACGCCGGGCCTTTGTGATAGCCATCTGCATCAATCCGGAAAATGCTGCCATTCCATATGCTCGAAACAGCCAGAAGCTCTGAGAGGACAAATACTGCATCGGGCAGATATTCCATGAAGGAATGGGCACTTCTTTCCAGCTGCAGCGCATGGACCGTAAACAGGAAAAAACAGTATATGCGCAGAAGGAACAGGACAAAGAAAGCCATATTCAATCCGTACAGAATCCCTGCCTGATAGTCCGGATAGTGCATGTCTACTTCACTCGCCAGTACATCAAACAGAATCACCAGGCAGTCCACGATGATGATTTCCTGAAAACTCCGGTTTGTGCGGATCGGAAGGCGGGGCCTGGCCAGGTAGTAAAACTGAAAAATCAAAAGAACCAGAAAGCTTGGCACAATATAATCATAGTACCACATCCCATGTCATCCTCCCAAATTGAAGCCCGACGGGCTTCGGCTCAATATTATCGATCAGGTAACTGCAAAGGAACTTGTAAATGCACAGTTGCCATACCAATTCAGGCATAAGTGCTATTGTATGTTTTTTATGCCACGATCTGGTTGCGTCCATTGATCTTCCCCATATACAGCTTCCTGTCCGCTTCATCGAGCAGTTCCTCCAGGGAAGAACGGAAATCATTCTCGGCAATACCGATCGTTACAGTAATATGAAGTGTTTCCTCTTTGTAATCCAAATTCATTATCCCGACCGCCAGATGCACGTCAAAAAGAATATCCTTTGCCTCATCCAGATTTTTCCCGGGAAGAAAAAAGCAAAACTCCTCGCCTCCCCACCGGCATACGCTGTACTGGCCATGGGAAGCTGATAAAAACTTTTCGGAAATCTTCTGCAGGACATAGTCTCCGCATGCATGTCCATAGGTATCATTCACCTGCTTAAAATGATCGATATCCGCGATCCCGATACTGAATATGTCCTTTGGATATTTCACAGAGTATTCCTGGAGGCGTTCCATCATGGGACGGCGGTTTGGAAGCTTTGTCAGAGGATCTGTATCTGCCTGCCTTTGCAGCTTTTCATTGTCCAGAAGAAGGTGGAGCTCTTCTTTTTGAATGTTGGAGCTGAAAATGACAAAACAGAATGCCAGCATCACATAAAACGTCAGGCTGTTGAACATCTGGAATCCGATACTCTCTCGTTGATTCAGGGCTATGACTGGCATATGGCTGATCGTATACACGAACAGGCACATGCGTATACAAAGGAGCAGCATGGCGTTTATCATTTTTTTCCATGGCTTTTCATAAATATTAAAAACCTGAAGCAGTAAAAGCACTACCAGGAAATGTTGTCCGCCGTATTCCCATCCGAAGGTACGGATATACCAGATGGTCCAGCAGAGGATGACGGCAGCAAATCCATAGAAGCTGAAAAAAATGTTTACCCGGCCATTGGATGCCAGGCATATGAGAATACCGCATAATAACGCAGGCGGCATAATAAACCACTTTCCTGTACCCCAGTGAAGAAGAAACAGATTCATCAAAAAATAGATACTCAGTATGGCTTCGCTCCCGGCCAAAGCATGCCTGTAATAATCAGGCATTGTACGGCTTCCTTTAGGGGTTTCCTGATTGAAAAATTCCTTAATATATGTCTTAAGCGTCCTTATGTATCCGTACATATGTGATTCCTCTTATTTCCTTCTTATACTGGGGATGACTTGCATAGAACCGTTCTTTGTCCTCGTACATGAGCCTGTCTGCCCTCTTAAGTACACTCTGTGTATCTGTATCTGTTTCCGGGTCAAAGATCGCAAGCCCTTTCGAAAGACTTACTATTTCCCAGGGATGCTTTGCCTGCTCCTTTGAACGCTCCTGCAGGTCGACCAGTCTGCCGATCAGCTCACGGCGGTGGTCATAATCTCCGCCCTGCAAAATGGCTGCAAATTCGTCTCCCCCCAGGCGGAATACCGGGCTGTGGGAAAAAACCTCGCAGATGGAACGGCAGGCGTTCCGAAGGTATATGTCTCCTTTTTCATGTCCGTACGTGTCATTGATATCCTTCAGGTCATTGCAGTCAAACATCACAATGCCAAAGACCGGAAGGCTCTCAAGGGACTGCATCCGGATCTGGTCGTCCAGCATGACTGCGGAAATATCGAAAGCCCCTTTGTTTTTTACCCGTGTCAGGGCATCAACATAAGCCTTGCTGTTCAGATCACTGATATATACCTTAAGATGATCCACCAGCTGCTGGAAAGACCGGGTCAGCACACCAATCTCATCGTTTTTATCATAGGCCAGCTTAATGTCATAGTTTCCCCGTACCAATTCCTGGGAAGCCTGGGTAAGCCCGGTCAGCGGGGCGATGATCGACTTTGTCATAAGCGTATTCACAAGGATAAATCCCCCCATGATCAGGCACGCGGCAACCGCAATATTCCACAGCATCTTTATCCAGGTTGCATTGATCTCCGACTCAGGTGCTATCAGCAGCAGGACCAGGTCGTTGGCCAAAACCGAACAGGCTGCATTTTTTGCTGTTCCATTGTATATATACTCGGCAAATACAGGCACATTGCCCTGTTTTTCCTGCAGGGCTTTGGCCAGCGCTTCGTTAAACTCCTCCAGTTTTCCGCCTTCTCCGAGCTTTGGATGGTATATGATATTTCCTTCCAGATCTGTCAGGCAAAGATATCCTGTCTGATAAATGACAACGTCATCGAGCTGGCTGATCATAGTCGCAAAATCGATATCCATCCCGATGACTCCTATGAAAGTTCCGGAGACAAAAATGGGAACCACATAGGAAAACACCTTTGTATGGTCATTCGCATTATAATAAGGTATGAGCCAAAGGGGTCTTCCCCTGTGCAGCGGTTCATAATACCATACCGCATATTCTTCATCAGACTCGCTCTCCGCTACCGGCTGGTACATTTCTCCCTCTGTAAAGGACTGATATCCGATTCGTGTATAGAAAAAGCCATGCTCCTTCCGGCTGATCTCAGGCGATATTTGAAAATAATAGGATATGATTCCTTTCGTATGGTTTGCAACGCTCTTAATCACGGAGAGGATATTACGGGTATAATCAGAAATATACCGGTCGAGTTCCAGCTGCTGCGCACTGTCCCAGTCGCGGTCCTGATCTTCCGCTTCCATCCCTCCCATTCCCAGCACACCGCCGTCAAACAGTCTGATGTCGTCCATATTTTCCCCTGCGTAACGGGCGACCATATTGACCGACTGTTCTATGCTTTTGATATATTCATCGATGGATTTCCTCCGGTTATCGCAAAGCAGGGTCATTTGTGCTCGGGAATTTCTTACGCCTTCCCTGCGTACAGAAAACAGGACAATGGTCCCAATGGCTATCACGCTGATCAGAATAGCCGATACCGTCAGTATGCTCACTTTTTTCTGTATAGAGTGCATCCTTCGTCACTCCTCTCCGGCCTGAAGGACGGCTACATCCCTGTAGCAATTGCTTGACCACCCATTCCAGGCTACTTTAAACCCTTCCACCCGTTCCTGGACAGCAAAGGTATGCATAATGGAAAACAAAGGGATCCAGGCTGCGTCTTCCTGGATTATTTTTTCTTCAAGCTTCTGATATTCAGAGATCCGCTCCTCCTGATCTACAATCATTCGTGCCTTTGCCACCCGTTCCATAACCGTCTTGTCCGGATAGCAAAGACTCCTGTTCCTGGTGTTTTCCGGAGATCCGAAAAAGGTATACATGAAATTATCCGGATCATTGAAATCCGCAGACCAGGTCGATATATAGCATGCCACCTCCCCTGCCTTTCGCAGGGTAAGGAAATCATCCTCCGGCATGGTCTCAATGGAAGCCCTCACGCCGATTTTTCCCCACATCGCGCTCACCAGCTTCATGATCTTCAGCGAAACATCACTTTCCTCAAAAAGAACCTGCAGGTCAAAGCCATCCGGATATCCTGCCTCGGAAAGCAGGTTTTTCGCCCGTTCAGGGTCATAGGGTATTTCCGGGAGATCCGGATTAAATCCCATCAGGCCATGGGGGAAAATACCGTTTTCCAGCATGCCGTGGGAGCTGTACACGGCGTCAAGTATCGCCTGCCGGTCCAGGGAAATCTGCAATGCTCTCCGGACCCGGACATCATCCAAAGGCTCTATCGACTCATTCAGGGCAATATACTTGATGCCAACCCGCGGACCCTGGACCAGGTTATCCTGGTAAATATCTCCTCTGTAAAAATACTCTGCTTCACTTCCCAGGTTTTCCAGATCCAGGATATCCAGCTCTTTCTCCTCAAACAGAAGGCGCTCCTCCTCCGGATCTGAGACAAAGGAAAGCACCAGACCATCACAAGCAGGCGGACCGGACCAGCAGTCTTTGTCTGCCTCCAGAATAATGGACGAATTCCGGTTCCACTCACTAAATACAAACGGACCTGTTCCGACCGTACGGGAGGGATCCTGGCCAAATGCATCTCCCGCACTCTCTGTGGTGGTTTCATCCAGTATGGAAGCCCCCGGGGTGGAAAGGCAGGCCAGGAAGACGGCATACGGCTGCTTCAGTGTGACGGCGAAGTCTGTATCGCTCAGCTCTTCAAATCCTTCCAGGACGTCCGTATCTCCGGCGATCAGGGCATCCGCTCCCACGATTCCTTCTGTGATGCTCTGCTGGACAGAATCCGGATGTGTCAGCATCCTGGTCAGCGTATATCTGACATCTGAAGATGTGAGCGGTTCTCCGTTATGGAAAGTCACTCCCGGCTGCAGATGAAAGGTATAGACCAGGCCATCCTCCGAAATCTCCCAGGAACTGGCAAGTGACGGGACCAGCTCGCTGGTATCCCCCTGGACAGCGACCTTCACCAGGGTATCAAAAATGTTAAGGGGAATCGTATAATAATTTGAGGTACACTGTGGATCCGCTGTGGTCGGTTCCTCTTCCGATATTTGTAGATAACCCTCATAACTTGTCGAACTGCTGACCGGAGTGATCACAGTATCTACGCTGGCAGTGGTATCCTCCTCTTTTACACCACAGGAAGAAAAGACAAAAACACCCATACAGATTAGCAGCGGCAGCCTCATATTTTTCATAAAAAACCTCCGTGTTTTTCAAAGAAAGCGCTGTTCAAATTCCTCCTCAGGCAGCGGCTTTGAAAAATAATATCCCTGAAACATCCTGCATCCCATCTCCGAAAGCATCCTGTACTGCTCCCGGGTCTCCACACCTTCCGTCAGAGAGCCGATATTCAGCTCCTCTGTGAGCTTTATAATATTTTTCAATATGACCTGTGAACGGATGTCGTTGAGCGTCTGCCTGAGGAAAAGGCGGTCGATCTTGATCACATCCACAGGCATGTCTTTCAGCATGTTCAGTGAGGAATACCCGCTCCCGAAATCATCCATTTCAACAATAAATCCTTTTTCCTTCAGCTCGTTCAGGATCAGAAGGCGTTGCTCATTGTCTGTCATCATAACGGTCTCTGTGATCTCTGTACGGATCCCTGATGGCGTAACACCGTATTCCTGTGTTAATTTTACCAGTTCCCTGACTACATCCATAAAGTAAAAATCTTTCGGGGAGATATTTACAGAGATAAACAGGTTTCTGTGCCCCATTTCATTCCAATGCCTGAGAATCCGGCAGGCGCTCCTCCACATAAAGCGGTCCACCTCTGCGATCAGGCCGTTATCCTCCAGAACAGGAACAAAACGAGATGGCTCAAGATAACCATAAACCGGATGCTCCCACCGGACCAGGGCTTCAGCGCCAATCAGCCTGCCTTCAGCATCTACCAGTTCCTGCAGGTACGGACGGATCTCACCGTTTTCAAGGGCATCGTTTAACTGAGAAGTGATCTCCTGGCTCCAGAGGATCTTTCTCCGCATCTTCTCATCGTACCAGGCGATACAGGTTTTATAATCTCCTTTGACGGTGTTCAGGGCCAGATGAGCCCTGTCAAACATGGCTGACACGTCCAGGTCCGGCTCTGTGACGACATATACCCCCTGATTCATAACCAGGTGATGAACCAGTGTCCCGTTTGAAACTTTATAATCTGAAAGCATATACCTGGCATAGTCTTCGTCAAACAAGTCGACAGGGAGACAGAGGCCAAAGGTGTCACCTGACAGCCTGCCATAGAGAAATCCCTCCGGAAGATTATGCCGGAAGGAATCCGCCACCTGGCACAGAACACTGTCGCCAAATTCGCGTCCGAACACATCATTCACCAGTTTAAAATTGGTGATATCAAGGTAAGCGACACAATAAGAACCAGGGGGATGGTCCTGAACCCGTTCTTTTACCCGGGTGAACAGGTACTCTTTATTATAAATGCCTGTCAGGCTGTCGTGGGTTGCATTGAATTTTTCCTTTCGAAGCTCCCTCTGCTGCAGCGTATCATCCCGGATGTTGAGACAGGATCCAATGGTTATTCCATTCCTGTCAGCAACAGCCTGCTGTCTCAGCTCAAATATCCTGGCAGCTTCCCCCGTACCGGTTGTACGGCGGCATGGGGGTTCGATCCTGCCGAAAAGATTCTCTAAAGCCTCCCCCGCCTGCTCGTAATTATTATCCCGGATACCAGCCAGCTGCAGGCCCTCATCGTTGGCCCATACACACATTCCCTGCGCATCAAAAAAGAATACAGCTGCAGGCATTTCCTCTACCATTTTAGCCAGCATACTGTCCAGAAGCCGCATCGGTCTGTAATACAGAGAGAAGTAAAAAGCAAGCAGACCAAATACGCCAAAACCGATCATGGACTTATCCACTGGTGTCCTGGAAAAAATATAATAGGTTTCCCAGAAACCGGTAAAAACCATGGTAAAGAAAATGACAGCGTACTTCTCAAAATAGATTCTGGAGGAACGGGTCATTTTCATAAAGAAGGCAATCAGCACCGCTGCAAAAATTCCATAATCCAATATGCGGTGAAATCTCTGGCCAATAAAGGGCAGCATTCTGTAATAAGGCTTTCCATCCACAAGAAGGCGTTCGATCCCAAAAGCATGATGGAACACGGGATTACACAAAAGCTGCAGGACATCCGCGAGCAGTATCGGAACAAGAAGACAGCGGATCTTTCTCCATGTGCCGGACAGGCTGCAGTATTGCTCTGTAAACAGAAGAAGCGCATACATTACAAAATCCATGCTCAGAAAATACATATAAAGTCCCACAACAGACAGTAACCGGTTCTCAGACAAAATAACCACAAGATTTCCAGCCACAGGCGGCATCAGAGACGCCAGCATCGCAAAAACAGACAGAGCAATGCGCTTTTTTGACCGCAATGAAAGAATCATGCAGGATGTGATCATAGCTATCAGCAAAATGAGTGCAGACGAAACCTGTGTTCTCATAAAATCCTCTCTTTATGGCATGTAGCAGTTAAACAAATGTGTTTTATTCATTTAACTGCTTTAATCTCAGATTATTTTCATATAATGATAATGTTACGCAAAATATTATAAATATTACAGCGTTGACTTGATGAGCGTATTAGCCCACTTTAAGCATTATTAGTATATTTTACCAAAAAAAAAAATCAAGGTAGTTTTCGTGATTATTATAACGAACAAAATCCCTGCATATATAATCTTGTGTCATTCTACCTAATGAACTTATAACAAATGCAAACGCACCAAAAA
>CAMOXX010000075.1 GCA_946629475.1 uncultured Blautia sp.
TTGATCACCGCCGCCAGGCGGATAATCTCCGGCCGGGTGCCGACGATGATCATCAGCTTCAGCTTGCCGTTGTCTTTCCACTTTGGATAGTCTGTCATATGATTATCTCCTGTCTTCAAATGGTGCCGGCCCCACTATAAATCAAAAAGCGGGCTCGGTCAATCCGTGTTGTTCTGAGCGTTCTGAAAAAGATCACAACTGGTTATGACGCTGTTTATTTCATTCATTATCTGCCGGTGTAGTCCCCTCATGTTTTGGCATGAGCTTCTTCACCGCGCAGAAGATTCCGAATCCCAGCAGGGTTCCAGCCGTGTTCAGAATCATGTCGTCGATCTGAAAATAACCTTTTGCCGTGATCCGCTGGACGATTTCAATCCCTGCAGAAAAAAGCATTCCGGCGATCAGGGTCCTCCACCATGATGTACGCTCCGTGACCAGCGGCAGCAGGAAGCCGAAGGGAATGAATAAGAGGATATTTCCAAGGAAGTTTCCGAAGATGCCCTGCTTCAGGATCTCCTCTCCGACGGCGCGGAAGGAATGGAACATCTGAAAATTCAATGGATTGTCAACCGCCTTTTCACGGCTGAAGATTGTGACCCAGACGATCACCGCGCATGCGCAGCCAAATAATGCCGCGGATAGTTCCTGTTTTTTCTTTTTCATCCGTTTCCTTCCGCTTCCCTGTAAATGGCCGGTCTGGCGGTTGTCGTTACTTCTGCCGCCGGATAAATCTGGAGATAAAGCTGTGCATTTCTTGTTCCGCTGATCTCAAACAGGCTGTCGCCATCATATTGAGAACAGTATTGTCGCGTTCCCCCGTCCATCTCGATGCTCAAAAGAAGTTCCACCGTTTCCGGCTCCAGGCCGGAGAATCCCGACAGGGTGTACGTCCCGGGTTCGAGTACAAGCGTACTGATCTGTTTCCACAGCGGAGAATCACCGGGATTGCTGGCGACAACCTCGATGTATCCATCCTTCAGATACTTGATGCCTGAAGCCGTTCCCCCGATGCAGCCTCCCTCTCCGTTCAGCACCACCAGGTTGGGTGCGCCGTCGCTTGCGCGGGCGGAGGCGCGCGCATTGGCGATCATGGTCTCGTTCCGGATCTTCTCAAGCGTTTCTGTTCCGAAGTAAAGGCAGGCAAGCGTAAGCAGAAAGGAAAGCAGGATGATTGCGCCAATCCGTATTTTATGTGACGTTCCATTACGTGTCATCATTCACGCTCCGTCATTCAGATTTGCTCCCACAGACTGATATTTACCGGTGATACAGCTCTACATAATCGGCGAACCGGTCGTTTTGCTCAAACTGATTCGCTCTGTTGACGCAGTCCTGTTTAAAGGCTGTTTCTCTGTCCGTACAGATACGGATTACTTCCTGACACAATCCTTCTTTGTCCTCGCAGGCAATCGCCCTGCCGCTCTTGTCATCGATCATTTCCGGGCTTCCGCCTGTGTCAAAGGTGATAACCGGTGTTCCGCAGGCCATAGATTCAATATTGACGGTCGGGAAGTTGTCTTCTCTCGTCGGGTTCACGAAAACATCGGCCGCGGAATAGATCTCCGCCAGTTCACGCTGGTCATGCGTTCTGTGAATGGATAGGATATTCGGAGGCAGTTCCGCATCGATTTTGTCGTCCGTGCCCACAAGGACGATCTGGAACCGCTCATCCAGGTGCTGCGCAAGATAGGTAAATACATCCAGACCTTTTCTTCTTCCCCAATCGAAGGCCACCCCCAGAACCATATATTCAGGAATTCCGTGGGTTTTCCGGAAATCGGATTCCGTCGGCTGAAACACATTCAGGTCAATCCCGTTGTTGATTACCTTCACCGGATATTCCGCCAGGAACGACTCCTTTACCAGGCCGGCCAGCCACCGTGAAGGCGTAACAATTGTCAGATCTTCCACCCCGGTAAACCATTTCTTTTTCTTCTTCCAGAGGAATCGGGTAAGATCAATGCGGGACGGCGGATAATCGGAAAGCTGCGGGCAGGCCCCGCATCCGGTTTTCCATTTGTCGCATCCCGCAAGGGTGAAATAGGGACAGTGACCGGTAAAGGCCCAGCAGTCATGCAGCGTCCAGATCACACGGATATGGTGTTTTTTCACATAGCGAAACAGCATTGGGAGATTGATGTAGCTGTTATGGAGATTGTGAAAGTGAAGGATCTCCGGTCTGATTTTGTCAAGCGTGTGAAGAAAACGACGGGTGGAAAAAACGGCAAAGCACCCGTTCAGACCTGTATAGTAGGCCAGTTTCTGGTTCAGGCGATTGGCGAGCGTACTGCAGATGATAATATCGCCGTCCGCTTTCGGCTGCACATAATAGCTTTCGGGATATGCGTTATAAGCAATATATCCCTGGTCTCTGGCCGCCTTCGCGATGCCGATCATGATTCGGCCGGTACTTCCGTAATTACCCAAATTGATGGATACGACCTTCTTCATATCGATCTCTCCCCTGTTGTCATCTGATCCCGCGCAAGAGCAGCGCGTCGATCATTAATCTTACGTTCGGCCTCATGTCTTTAATAAGCCACGGAATCAAGGTGATCGTCAGTATTTGTGTGATCAGACTCGCTGCGGCAGCTCCGGAAGCGCCCCAAATCGGGATCAGGGCAAGGTTTAAAAAGATATTTGCAACCGCAGCGCCGCCGGTAATGTATTTCACATATTTCTGCTGCCCTTCACACACGATCCATGTATCGCGCGCTACTCCCAGATAGGAGAACGCCGTATACCAGCAAATGATTCTGAGCGGCCCGACCGCGCTTAGATAAGCCTCGCCGTAAACCAGCCTGATGAAAAGCCGTCCGAACAGCATAAAGCCCACCGCAACCGCAAAGGATGTGTACAGAACAATCGCATACAGCTGTCTGTTTTTTCTTTCATACAGTCTGTGGTCTGTTTTAAACAGCTGAACCACGGTTGGGGCGATGGAGTCAATAATGGCCGCGAGCACAAACACCCACATGTTGTTGATAACGGATGCCAGGGAATAATATCCCACCGCTTCCTCGCTCAGCATCTGTTTCAGCATCATTTTATCGGTCTGCCCATAGATTGCCACCATCATGCCCGAGAGAATATAATGGTAACTTTTCCCGAGAAGCAGTTTGCCTCTTGGCCAGGAAAAGCTCAATTTCTGTCCGTGATATTTTCTGTATGATACGAACAGCACAACGGCGATGCAGAAATAATCAATTGCCGCCGCAAAGGCAAACCACTCGATGCTTTTGCCCGTGATCAGAAGGATGATTCTGTATGCCGAGGTGATGATGTACGCTGTCAATGTTGCAATCGAGGTGACTTTGGACTGATACCTGAACTGGAACCAGTAATTGAAGGTGTCCGCCACATGAAAAACCAGAGAAATGCTTAAGAGAACTGCGACAACAATTGTGGTGGGCTCATCGCGGTCAAGCACCGCCACAATCGCCACGATCATGATCGCCGAAAGGAGACTTGAGACCGCGCGCAGAATAAGCGTTGTGCCGATGGTCTCCCCCTGCTTTTCCGGTTCATCGGCAAATTCTTTCAAAATAATGGAATTAATGCCGAGCGTGCAGAATGAGGTGAAGAACGCGACATAGGCGGCTACGTAATTGATAATACCGTATTGACCTGGTCCGAGGTATCTTGCCGTCAGAACCCCGACAAAAAACGACACGATCATCTGTACAATTTTTCCGCCGATGATCCAGGAGGCGTTCTTTGCTTCCTTATTTTTTGAAAACCTTCTCTTCAGAAAGGCGAGAATTTTGGTCATTCGTATTCCTCTGAATTATGTGTGTAAGGCCACATGATTGCGCTTGCCGTGCAGGGGAAGAGTCTTTACCGGTAGGCCAATCACAGGCCAGCTTTTATCTGATATAAAATTTCCCGCCGAAATGGTTTTTCGCAGTGCTGCAGGGGCCGTCCGCAAAAGGCGTGTGACGCCCGGCCATCAGCGCTTCGCTCAGTGCAAGGAATCTTTCCGCCGCAACCTCCGGGTTCCACATCTGAACCATGGAATCATAAGCCGCTCTTCCGAGGCGTTCCGCCAGCTCCGCGTCCTGAACAAGCAGTTTCACTTTGCTGTACAGATCATGGACATTTCCGCTTTTATAAACCAGTCCATTCTGATGATGCCGGACGAGATAGCCGGTAGCTCCTGCCTCATCGGAAGCCACCACAGCGCATCCGCTGTTCATCGATTCGTTCAGCACCGCGCCCCATCCTTCCTGGCAATCGCTTGTAAACAGGAAGACGGACGAGGCTTCCATATGCGCCCGGACTTGCTCCGGTGGAAGTGAGCCGATCAAATGAACATATTCCCCCAGGTTTTTATCCCGAACCATGCTTTCCAGTTTTTCCTGCATATCGCCGTTGCCTATGACATTCAGTTCGAAATCAAAGCCTTCCTGCTGCAGTTTCTCGGCCACCCGGATGGCATCATCCGGATGCTTCCATGCGATGAGTCTGCCAGCCCAAAGGAGAGAAGCTTTCTGTCCGTTTCTTTTACGGGCAAAGAGGCTGTCCAGATCATGTTCTTTTACTTCCGGAAAATACCCCCACTTGAAGCATTTGTTCCGGTATGCCCCGTTGAGTGCAAAATCGCCGGCCGTGAACGAACTGGAGCAGAGCATGTAAACCGGCTTGTTGCGGTTGACCGAATGCTCCGCCTTGAGCTTTTTGATTCGTCTGGGTGCAAACAGATAAATGTATCCCTGCTTGTACAGTCTTTCGGAATAACGAAGCAGGATTTTCCCCTGATGGATTCTTTCTGTAAGATAGTCTTCAGGAGCTGACCCGGCAATCACGACGTCGGCATTCCGAATAAGCGCTTTCGCCTTTTCTTCGGCATCCCTGCTCTCATATGCGCATATGACAAAGGGATAGCGGTCGTTCATGTTGTGGTACCCGAGGCTTAAGCGGTCTCCCGGCACCGGCTCGGTCGCGACAAACCGAAACTGTCCTCCTGTTTTTTCAAGCATCGCTTCACAAAAAGGCAGCTGGTGATGATTTAAGAAGTTTGATGCAAATACCACGTTCATCATGATTCTCCGTTTCTTTCCGGTCCGCTCAAGAATTGATGCCCGGGTTCAACGGCGCCCCGGTACTGTCACAAAAAATGAAATCTGCTCCGCCGAATGCCCTCTTGAACCGCAGATATGGCAGAAAAACTTTGTAATAGTAATACTCGACCATACCGTTGATGATTGTGAATTCAAGAAAGAAGTGAATCAGGCCTTCCAATACCGGTTCAACAAGGAAATTAACCTGCATGCCGACATAAACACAGAACAGCAGGTATCGAAATCCGGGGTCGATAGCTTTCTCGGAAAACATTCTGAGCATATGGGCGTTGACAACCACCGTGTAAAACACCATCCAAAGGAAGGGAAGCAGCCCGGCCACACGGCCGATGTCCAGCCACATGTTGTGGTAATACAAACTGCTTTTCAGCCCTCCGAGCGGATGCTCGAACATCAGCTCAAACCCGCGGAAAATGCTGCTTGTCCTGTAACTGTCCGCTTTATCCAGATCGGATCCGCTCTCAAATCTCTCGAGCAGATTGGACGAACCGATATAGGTCTGAATTCCGAAGACGTTCCGGCTGTAAAGAATGAAGCATACGCCGACCAAAACGGCAAGAATCGCCGCCAATCGAATGCCCCCTGACCAGCCATAGGTTTCCATGTAATAGAAAACCAGAAACATCGCGGACACCGCAGCCAGAATCAGAAACTGGGTTCTTGTCCCCAGAAGCATCGCATACAGCAGCGAAATGACGCCGGCTGTGATTCCTCCCAGTTTCCGTACGGTATTCTTTTCCAGGAACACATAATACGCGAGCCCGGAAAAAGCCAGGGTGTTGATACAGCCGCAGACGGTGGCGCTTGCGACCCTCCCGGTAAAGTAATCCGTCAGCTGCCAGCGCGGGCGCCCGATATTCTCTGTGTAGTTGAGCAATGCGTGTATGGTAAATCCCAGAAGGATAAAAAATATCGTATACCGGATAATCTCTTCCGGATGCCGTTTCCCTGTTTCGACGGTCACCCATCCTGCCATAAATGCGAACAGCGGGCAGACAAAGTAATATAAAACGCCCTGAATACTGTGTTCTCCGATGGCACAATAGAGTGTACAAAACACAATCAGGATCAGCATGGTCGGACATGACAGCGCATTAAAGCATAATGTTCTTGCCCTCGTCACCTGACATACAAAAATAACCAGTACGCCGATCCCGAGCATTCCATAGATATAATTGATAGCTCCGCTCGTAAAGAGCATGAATAGTACTTGTGGCACTTTGATACCCTGTCTTCAAATCCCGATGGAACCCTGTTTCTGAATCAGTTGAAGCAGTTTCTTCGTCTGTGCGATATTGTTCTTCTTTTCGAGGACAAACTGTTTCGCCCGGCTTCCTTTTTCACGCAGCTCTTCGTCCGTCCTTCCCAGGACTTCCCGGTACGCTTTGGCAAGGCCTTCTGTGCTTTCGTCATCGATCAGGAAGACATAGGGGTAATAGTCTGCCGGCATACCCGGCAGTTTTGTTGTCAGCACAGGCGTGCCGCTTGCCATATACTCCATGTTCTTGGAAGGAAAGGAATACTTTGTAAATTCCTCGTGGGTCGGCCTGGGGTTCACGAGCAGGGAGGCCTCAAGCTCGGCCGAGACGACCTCTTCATTCATTACGACGCCGTGATAGATGACTTCCGGATGCTTCCCTGCGATTTCCTTCAGTTCATCGACATAGGGGCCGTTTCCGTAAAGATGCAGTTCGGCATTCGGTACCTTTGCCAGCAGGAATCCCTCAACCATCGCCTTCACGCCGTATCTGGCGTCAAGAAGGCCCGCATACATGCATTTTCGAACTCCGCAGGCTGGCTTTTTCTCCGCCATGCGCATATTGACATCGCACAGGCCTTCTACTATCACATAGGGTTTATGCGCCGGATTGACCGGTCCGTCCATCGCCTCTGTCAGCAGAACGTACCCTGTGCAGTGATCCAGCACCTTTCTTACCAACCGGACATGATCCTGTCTGGTCCCCGTGACCATCAGTTCCGGCAAGTCGGTGACGATTCCGATGCACGGGATGTGTGCTCTCTTCGCCGCCAGGGCCGCTCCATAGGCGATGGAGGCATTCAGCACATCGCAGACGACCGCCGTGCTTTCCTTCCGTGCATCCTTGCGCACAGCACGGTAAGCGGACATCATCTGCCACAGTATTTTGATTCCCCGGACGTTTAACACCGACCCGTACCGGTAAGTGATTCGGCCGTCCTTTCTGCTGAACGGGCGAAGATATTTTTTTCCGCAATTGCCGCTGGTCACCGGAGGTCCGGATATTGCATGGACGTCAACCTCATTTCCCGCGATTCCCTGAATCATCAGGCGGTTATATTTTTGCGCCTGCTGGCCCGGCATTCTGTCCTTATCCGGAAACAGCTCCGCAAAATCCCTTGCGTCCATCGCGGTGGATACATAATCAATCAGCAATCTTCGCTCCTCCTGAATCAGTCAAAAAACTTCAGCAGTCTGCCCTTCGTTTCAGCCTGTTCCGAAAGCACATTTTCTCTCGCAATTCTGCAGTTTTCCTGAAACGCGTGCCAGTCCAGTCCCTGATAATAATTCCACAGCCGATCGGCAAGCCTGGCATCACCCAAATCAACGCTTATGCCGAGCTGTTTTTCCGTAATGACATCGCCCATGTGCGAGCCTTCGGTGCAGATCTGCGGAATTTCAAAAATAATCCCGTCATAATACTTATTGCCCATTGCGTTTTTCATGGTGTAGGCGAGGTTGTAAACGTTATGGATAAGATCGGTTTCGGCGGCAAATTCGTATCGGTCTTCCGGCATATAGGCCCCGTGGAAAAACACATTACGGTACCCCTGATTCCGTGCATACGCTTCCATATCTCTGCCGTCCTGCTGCATACGCCCGTAATAGTGCAGTTCAAAGCGGGAATCATTTCCCAAGGCATTGATCACGGCCTTGTTTACGTCAAGCTGGCGTACAAGCCCCCAAAAGCTCACACGGATCAGGTCTCTCTCTCTCGGTGTTTTGCTGCGCAGGCCGGTATGATTCAGCGAATCCTCCAGATAGTTGTGAACCGTATAAACCCTTCCCTGGCTGGGCAGAAACTTTCGGAATGCATTGGAACTGACCAATGTGAATGCGGCGTCCCTGGACAATCCTGCAACCAGCTTTCGATAAACCGGAATATATTCATACGAAACATCCCGAAAGTCCAGAACATATCTGCCCTTATAGTGCCAGTGCAGATAGTCCAGCAGCGTCAGGCCGGGAGTTGTGTGCAAAACGATGATCCTGTCATACCGGTTCTTTTTCAGCACCTTCAGCGCAAACGCCCTGTATCTGGCAAAGAACTTCAGTTTTTTCTGAAACGGCAGCTGCTCTTCGAGGTGCGCGACAAACTTATATGCTTTGCTGATCTGTCCGGGTACTTCTGCATCCGGCTTTCCGTCGCGGTCCCAGTAGATCAGTTCAATCGTCACGTTCTCTTTGTCCCGGAGGGCGTCAAGATACAGGTTCATGTAGGGCATATAGGCGATTTTTCCGAAGCCCAGTAATAATACTCTCATCCCCGCCTGCTCCCGATTCTCCGGTACAGCTTTTCATAAAGCGCCGTATTGACCGTTCTGGAGTAGTACTGTTTCCCGTATCTCTTGGCATTATCCGCATATTGCTCCCGTAATTCCGGATTGTCCCTCAGCCGCACAATCCCGGCGGCCAGGCCTTCCGGGTCGTCGCAGGAACAGGCAATGCCGATCTGCTCGCGCGAAAACATGTCGTTATAGTCCGACCCTTCATCGGCAGAGGTGACAATGACTCTCCGGCAGGCCATCAGCAGGCCGGCCTTGCTTGGGACGGAATTGCCGATCACGCCATAGGGCAGCGGGATGAGGCACACGGAGCAGGCGCTGTATACATGCGGAACCATCTCCTGCGGTTCAAGGGGTAAAAACACAATGTTCTGAAGTCCGCTTTCCTCTACGGCCTTCATGAAATCGTCTTTCTGGCTGCCCTGGCCGATCATCTGGAAGACAATATTTTCTTCGTTCTTCAGAATCTCTGCAACTTTGATTACCATCTTATAATCAAAGTTCAGCCCCATTGTCCCGGCATATTGGACATAGAACTTGTCCCTGCTCATCGAATACTTTTTGACAAACAGGTTCTCATCCCAGGGGATTTCCTTAACCGCCTGGTCATCATACCAGTTGACAATTACGCTGATCTTGTCGGCGGGAACATCCTGTTCCATAACCTTGTGCTTCATATCCTCGGAGATCACGGAAATATGGTCCGCTCTTCTGTAGGCCACTTTTTGAAACGCATAGAAAACGGTCTGCATCCATTTTTTCGGCATTGCGCCGTTGGCAATGGAACTGCCCGGGAACATATCCTGGCTGTTATAGATGACCGGGCATCTGACCAGTCTTTTGGCAAAGGTCACGGCAAAAGGTGCCCAGGGGCACGACTGAATCATCATGACGTCGAAGTCTTTTTGCTTCCGGAAGACCTTTCTCGCCTTAAAACAGTATTTGACACCCACAAGATACCTTTTGGCAAAGGCTTTTTTCGCAACAACATCAATGTCGATGGTTTCATATGTGAAATTGGGCAGGTCCTTCAGGGCATCCGGGCAATCCGGATTAATTCCTGTGGAATGGCTCTCAATCAGATGAACATGATGCCCATACTTCACAAGATCGGTAATCAAAGCCGTATAGAGATGATAGGACGGTCCCGGCGTATCCAGGCCGCTTGACATAAACAGCAGTATGTTCATCTGCATTTCACCTTTCTGATTTCAAATTAGCCGAGCACCGTTTTCAGCCATTCAAACTGATTTTGCTTCTCTTCTTCCAGCCGCTTCAGATCAAGCGTGACCGGATGTTCCGAGATTTCCCCTGCACCGACCCGCTCAAGCAGGCCGACGCGATTTGTCTTCGAGAAAAGCATCGCAGGATGCCCGTAGGCCATCGTCACCGCGCAGGCATGCACTCTGTCTGACAGCGTAAGGGCTGAATTGGCATAGAGCTCCAGGTACCCATAAGGCAGGTCTGCGCAGAACGAGTTGCCCTGACCGTAGATTTTCTGTCTGTAGTGCGGGTGGAACCGGTGGTCCGTTCTGAAAACGAGATAATCTCCGATTCTGTCCTCCCGCTTTTTCTGCGGGAAGATGCTGGCGGCATAGATCAGTGCATCCGAAAACCGGTCCGTCTTCATGGCCGTTTTAGTCAGCAGGCCTTCATGCTGCACATGCCACTGAAGCCCATCGAATTCGAATGAATCCGAACCGCTCACTCCGTCCGCCCACACCTTCGGCTCCGGAATCTTGTCGAAGTTCATCGTAACAAATTTGTCCGTGATCGGGGCAGGATGGAAATAATCCGGTGTATAGAAGGCAAAGCAGATTCCATCATAAGCATGGTCTGCATACTTGCCGAAGGCCTCATAGGTCTTGTGATCCCGGCTGCAGAGAATGAACGGGGGATGCTGTTCAAAAAAGGCCTGGCACTCTTTCAGCGCGTCTTCCGGCATCTTCATAATTCCGGCGCTGAGAAGCACAACCCGTACCCCTCGCTTTTCCAGATCGACCAGAATATCCTTCCAGAGCATGAGGAAATATTTGGAGAGGACAGGCCCTGCGAGAACCACGTAATCCACATCAAGTCTGGAGATATAGTTCAGCTGGTTTCTGTCCGGATAAAGCCGTTTTCCGAGGCCCGTGGTATACGTCTGATAATCGGAAACCACCGTGACGTTTTCAGCTCCCACAATCTGTTTGAGCACATGTTCAACGCCAAGACTGAAAAATGCGTTTCCGATGTTGGTGCACCAGAATCCGGTGCAATATGCAAGCTTTACCGACATTATGCGGTCCTCCTTTTTAAGAACGCTTATGGTTGTACATCAGGCAATACGCCGTCCGCCTTCCCGAGATTGTTGTGTTCTTCAGCTCTGCTTCCAGTCGATGGCGGTGGTCTGGCCGACCTCGACCCCGGCGGTGCTCTCGGACA
>CAMOXX010000076.1 GCA_946629475.1 uncultured Blautia sp.
AGTTTTTCCTCTTCTTCCCTGCGGTACTGCCTTGGCGAAACTCCGTATTTCTTTTTGAACGCTTTTGAAAACACCACCGAATCCTGATAACCGCAGGACTGCGCGATCTGTTCTACCGAAAACGATGTAATCTTAAGCATCTCGGACGCCCTGGTCAACCGGAACGAAGTAAGATAATCGCTCGGGCTCATCCCCATCTCGTCAATAAACAAGGTGTAAAGATAGCTTCTGTTTATTCCTATGTGGTCTGCGATATCTCCGACTGTCAGTGGTGAATAATAGCAGTCCCGGATAAAACGTATCGCGCTGCGGACATAGTAATTCTTCTTTTCCTTCCTGCTGCCTCCCTCCACGCTGAGGCTTTTCATCAGAATGGCAAAAAAATGGTAGAGTTCACTCTCAAGGATCAGATCGTTCAGCTCCGAAACCAGCTGATGTTCAAAGATCGATGAAAAGATTTCCATCAGTTCTTCCTTCTGATCACAGCAGAACGTCAGCCTTGAATCACCCAGCCCCAGTTCCCGTACAAGCAGAGGTGCCAGGTTTCCCTCAAACCCGATCCAGCAGTACGTCCATGGGTCGATGGCATCAGCCTGGTAAAACGTCTGTACCTCAGGTTCAATCAGAAATCCTTCCCTTTCATGCAGATGCCAGGTTTCACTTCCCTTTCGGAATATCCCTTTTCCCTCCAGAATATAATGAATGATGTAGGTTGGCCGCACTACAGGCCCCCAGCTGTGCAGAGGCCTGCATTTTTCACGACCACAAAAAACCATCCTGAGATCCTGAAATGGCCTGTCGAAAGATTGCCTGACATAATAATTATCCATAAGCACCTCCTATTCAGGCGGCTGAAACCTGGCTATATCCCTGTAAAGCAATTCCGAGACAAGCATTGTAATCATCCCAAAACCAAGTACTACCCATAAAAAAGCATACAGCGGACGGTACCTTATATCAAGAACCGTTACCATAATCGGCACGATAAAAAAGGCCGCAGCGGGGAGAATCTTCCACGGCTTTCTCGCGGCAAAGAAAAAAGCATTCCGCAGGAGATGGGGGATCGTATCCCGAAACGAAGCCATCACCGGCATCAGGTAAATTGTTTCAATGATCAAAAAGAAAAGGAGCGCATAACACGCATATTTGAAAATCGTGAGAACACCACCATGGTAACTGCAGAAACGGATGTCAAGCACCAGGACCACGGCACTCCCCCCAAGCAGAAGTGTGCAGACAATTCCCTGTTTCAGGTTCATCACAAATCCTCTCCAGAAATATCTGAACGGATTCAGTGAATCGTCCTTATGCAGAGTCTCCAGCATCACATAGAAAAGGGCCGCAAGCCCCGGCCCGATTGTGATGACCGGGAGCGAGAACAAAACAAACATCAGATTCGCTCCGATCACGATGAAAATGCGGCTCATGATCCTCCCGAACAGGCTGTCGTTGTCCAGAAATCCGCCGATCCATTTTTTCAAAGAGAGTCCCTCCCTCCGTTTCCCGGATACCGCACCTCTTCCTGCGGAGATCCGCGGCCGGGCCATCACTTTTTATAACAGAACAAAATCCAGAAAAGCTTCCACACTGTCCAGGCGGGAGCTGTACGCGCTGATTCCAAGCACACATTCATCCTCGTACAGCCCGTACTCCGTCACCAGGCGGCTGTCCGAAAGGTCAATTCCCACCGGCACCGAAGCGTCACTGTACTCTTCATCATACGGTTCACAGGTTACAATTCTGCCGCTGTATTTTTTGTAAATGCCAGAGCATCTCTCATCCGAAAGATCCAGCAGTCTGCCGCTGCTTCCGACAGCGCGGAGACCTTCCCTCCCCATCACAACGATATCCAGGTCCCCGGACTCCACCAGAGCGACAAAAGCCTGATAGTAGCTGTTTACCGTACCGCCCTTAACCGAAGGATCAAACCAGGAGGAGGCATTCATCTCCACTTTCTTCTGCGATGTGTCGAAGCCCGCGTAGTCCACAAAATCAGTATAGAGGCGTGACCCGTTTCCGCCGTCTCCCATCGTATTGGCGAAAACCGCATAAAACCAGAAGTCCTTCACCGCGAATGCCGCATGATAAATCACATATCCAAAAATAAAGAAAGCACAGAAAATACCAAGGATCCACAGCCAGTAGTAGTCGATTATATAGCGCAGCTTCTGTCTCCCGGTCAGGGATTCCAGTTTGTGCCTTTCTGCTTCCAGATATCCACGAAAACGGCTCTTCTGATCTCTCATAACAGTATTATTCCTTCAAAACCGGGGCTCCGCATAAAGATACGGAGCCCCGGCAGAAAACATCTTCGGGTGACGGTCCAGATCTTTACAGTTTTCCGCCGGAGGTCGCGATACCTTCGACAAACTGCTTCTGGAAAATCACATAGATAATGATCATAGGCAGGACAGCCAGAGTAGCCGCCGCCATCATTGTCGGATACTCACTGCCATACTGGCCCTGCATCTTTGCGAGGCCGGCGGAAAGTGTCGTCGTATTGGCATTGGTGCATACGATCATCGGCCACATCAGGTCCTTAAACGCGAACACCGCGGTAAAAATACCCAGCGACACCATGGAGCTCCTTGTGAGCGGCATCATGATGTGCAGGAATCTTCCCGGCACTGAGCAGCCGTCGATATTGGCCGCTTCCTCCAGATCCATCGGGAGCCCTTCATATCCGGTCTTCAAAAGATAGGT
Source organism: uncultured Blautia sp. (assembly GCA_946629475.1). Classification (GTDB taxonomy): domain Bacteria; phylum Bacillota; class Clostridia; order Lachnospirales; family Lachnospiraceae; genus Blautia_A. The sequence goes on from CAMOXX010000076.1 coordinate 2,704, forward strand.
TCCGAATGCTGTGACGATTCCGGGCCATACCAGGCCGAAGGTCGTGTTCAGCATTCCCATTTTGGAAACCATCAGATACTGCGGGATGATGAAGATCTGGGAAGGAACCATCATCTGGATCAGAACCATGGTGAACAGAATCTTTTTTCCGGGGAATTTCAGACGCCCGAACGCATATCCGGCCATAGTGGCTGTAAGACACGCGCAGACAACCCGGAAGAAGATCATCAGCAGGGTATTCTTGTACAGAATGACAAAGTTATAGCTCTTCCATACAGTCGCAAAGTTTTCCCAGTGCCATCCGTTGTGCGGAAAAATATAGAACGGGTTCACCGAGATGGATTCCTGATTGGTCTTCAGTGCTGTCAGGATCATCCACGCAAAGGGAACCAGCATGATAAAGGCCATAATGATCAGCACAATCTGTGTCAGGATCTTATTTCGCCTGGCGTTTGCCTCAGCACTTTTCAACTGCTTTCCCTCCTCTCAGTTGTGGTAAACCACTCTCTTCTCTACCTGCTGCAGAATAAATGTGACAATCATGATGAAGACAAGCAGCACCATGACAAGTGTCGCCCCATATCCCTTATTGCCGTTGGTAAATGCATACTGATAGAACAGGTAGACAATGGACTGTACATTCTTCAGCGCCACGTTCGTCTTATCCATAACCATAAACATCAGGTCGAATACGGTGAGGGCACCGATAATTCTTGTCTGGACAATAAAGAACGTGGTGGGGGACAGCAGCGGAACCGTGATCGAGATAAACTGTCTGAAGCCGTTTGCTCCGTCGATCGAGGCCGCCTCGTAGTAGTCTCCCGGAATTTCCTGAAGTCCTCCGATAAAGAGGACCATGTTGTAGCCGATGATAGACCATACACCGATCACGCCGATGGAGATCCAGGCGATCTTCGGATCGGAGATCCAGGCGACTTTTGTATGGAAAATATTGTTCAACAGGCCGAACTGCGTATTGTACAGCCATTTCCAGACCATGGCCACAGCTGCGGGAGCGCAGACCATAGGCAGGAAAAAGATCGTCCGATATACGGATTTTCCGGCCACCTTTTTATTCAGGAGAACCGCAAGCAGAAGGGCTATGATAATACCAAACGGTACCTCGATCAGAGCATACTTGATCGTATTCCACAGGGACATCCAGGTCTCTGATGAGGCCAGCACCTTCTGATAGTTCGCAAGCCCGACAAAGGTATTCCCTTTTCCAAAATCGCCGGTCTTACAGAATGACTGATAAATTGTGTTGAAGATCGGATAGAAGTTCAGGACAATCAGACCGATCATGGTAGGCGCCACGAAAAGCAGGCCCCATTTTGCTTCTGTTTTCTCCCTGGGAGACATATGTTTTTTCAAACCCGGTTTTCCTCCTCTCCCCTCTTGTTCCATTCAGGACATATCAATCAATGCGCCACCGCTTATTCGTTTGCGATCGCATCTTCAATGATCATCTGCGCCGCATCACAGGCTGCTGCCATCAAATCCGGATCAGACGGATTCTGCCACGGATCCAGGAATGCTCCGGTCTGCTGAAGAGCATCTTCCCATACCGTCGTGTTTCTGGTGTACGGACGGAAGAACAGGTCTCCCTCTTCCTCAGCACGCACGAATGCGGAGACATCCATTCCCGGGAACGCGTTTGCAAAAGCATCGGAAACGCCCAGCATACCGCCCATGGTGACACCCAGTTCGGCCTGCTCAAGCTGGCCTTTTTCCGAGCAGAAATAAGAAATCAGGCTGTAAGCCGCATCGGGATCGGCTACCTGATAAGAAGCTGCCCAGCCCAGGCCGTTGTATGCGCTGTAGCGCTCGCCCTCATCGCAGGTTCCGTTTTCATTGACATCCGCGTACGGAAGCATTGCCCATGCATAATCCGCGGAATTCTCGCTCTTATAGAAGCTGTTGATCATCCAGGAGCCCTGGGTAATCATAGCTGTCAGTCCGGACTGGAACAGAGAATCGGTGCCTGTCTCAGCTACAGTAGTCTGCGGAGCGGAAACCTCGAGGATCTGGCGCATTTTTTCCATGGCTGCCTTTCCTTCATCGGAGCCGATGGTTGTTCCCTTATGGTCATCGGTGATCACCTGTGCGCCGTAATCATAGATGATGTTGTACCAGCCGTCCTGGTTGTTGGATGTGTTGATCGCATAACCGTACACACCGTCATCAGCGCCTGCTTCCGTGATCGCGGTTGCCGCTGCAAGCAGGTCATCCCATGTCCAGTCGTCTGTCGGATAGTCGACTCCGTATTTGTCAAACAGGGCCTTGTTGTAAAGAAGAGCGATCGTGTCATGATCCTTCGGAAGCGCATACTGCGTATCGCCGCTCTTGTAAAGATTAACAACTCCTTCATAATAGTTGGAAAGGTCGATCGCGTCATCCGCGGCAATGTAGTCGTCAAGGTTCAGGAGAAGATCATTCTCCATGTACATCTGAGCCGTGTTGGAGTGCATCCAGAATACATCCGGCATCTGTCCGCCCGAAGCGCCTGCCTCCAGAAGTGTCCAGTAGTTGTCCCAGTCGACCACATTGATCGTAACCTTAACACCGGATTCCTCGGACCACTCATCCGCAATCTGCTGCAGTCCGGCCAGCTGGTTATTGTCCCAGATATTGACCTGCAGTTCGTCCACATCATACGCATGCGCGGTCATCGGGAGTGCAATCATCATTCCTGCTGCAAGAATGCCCATCAAAACACTTTTCTTCATAGCGTCCTCCTTTTTATAAAGAGCCAACGGTTAATATCACAGATAATTATACCTGTTTCCGTTTGTTGATTGTATGGATTGATGTGTTGTCTGTATGTCCAAATGAACACTATTGCGAATAATGCAGTATTTATTCTGCCGTATCCGGGCTTTGATTGTGCATCATAGACAAGACTTCACAAAGGATTTTTACTTGTGTAACTGCCCTTTTCTTCGCTGGAAATCACAATCACCTTCTGTTCCCGGAATGCTGTCGGGCTCATCCCGAAATGCTTCCGAAAGCTTTTTGAAAAAGAAAGAACATCCGAATATCCGAGTTCCAGAGCAATCGTCGAGACCTGGCTCTTCGTGGATCTAAGCAGGTCTCCTGCCCTCTCCATCCGGAACCTGGTCTGGAATTCCTGCGGAGAAACTCCTATCTCCTTCTGGAATATTCTTGTAAGGTATCCTCTGCTGATTCCGATCGCGTTGGCCACCTCGCTCACTTTTACCTGCGGGTTATGGGCATTAATCATGAGATTTACCGCTTTCCGCACATATACCTTTTCGATGCACTCATCCGCATCCTCCTGCGGCACATCGGCTCTGCCGTTTTCGGACATGAGCCCCATCAGCTGATACAGATAACCGGTTCTCTTCAGGTCATTCTCATATGTGAGTTCACAGCAGGACAGCAGCTGATCCATTGTACTCAGGATTTCTTCCATATTTTTACAACGGACAACAGGCTGATCAGGAGTAAACCCGGCTCTGGCTGTCATCTCCTCTGCAAGGAATCCGTGAAACCCAACCCATGCATAGGTCCAGGGATCATCAGCATCCGCACAGTATGTCGTGTCTTCCCCGGGATAAATCAGGAATGCCTGCCCCTCCGATATTTCATAGGCAGAGCCGCCCTTGCAGAGACGTCCTTTCCCTTTCCTGATAAAATGAATCACATAGCTTGTGCGCACAAACGGGCCGAATGAATATCCTTTTTCACACTGCTCCGACCCGAAATAGTTCAGATTGATCGGGCTGATTCCGGGCATCCGCTGGATCTCCTGAAGATTTTCCATCGCCCGGAACCTGTCACTCCTGGTCAGGCCTATATTCTTTTCCTTATCATTTTTCATCAGTTTTCCAGCTCCGGGCATTCTGCACATGCGTTCAGCAGGAAAAGTGATGAGAAAAAGTCGGACGGCGGCATAATGCCCTCCCCTGTTTTTCCGGATGTTCCATCACTCACAATCAGCCCCAGGTTCATCAGCTCGTCTCCGTAAAAGCTCTCGATCTTTTTAACGGTTTTTTCTCGATAGACAGCTTCCCCGGCAATCACCGAATAACAAAAATCCGGTTCCAGCCCCTGCAGGACTATTCTCGAAAAGTGGACATTCGCGCATCCGAGCGTCCGGTAAAAGCCGACGAGGGCCTGTTTTCTGTCATCACTGACCACCATCCAAGCAGACTCATTGTGCTCGAACGGGGACTGCAGTCGGTAGAATGTCCCGAACTGAATCAGGCGGCGGTATTTTTTCATAAAGGAAGTATATTCTTTTATCTCGTTCTGCTCTTCTGCAGAAAGCCGGTTCAGATCAAGCTCATATCCGAAGGTTCCAAAGAAGGCTGTTTCTGCCCTGGTTTTCAGCGGGGTGATTCTGCCTACCTGATGGTTGGGAACTGCCGAGACATGGCTGCCCATGCTCACAACAGGGTAGCAGTACGATGTCCCGTACTGTATTTTGACCCGCTCCGCCGCGTCCGTATTGTCGCTGGTCCAGGTCTGCGGCGCGTAGTAGAGCATACCCGGATCAAACCTTCCTCCGCCTCCGGCGCAGGATTCAAACAGCACGTGCGGAAATTCCCGGATCAGCCGTTCGTACAGATTGTACACGCCAAGGATATACCTGTGATAAACCTCGCCCTGACGCTCCGGGGGAAGAGCCGCGCTCAAACAATCCGTAATGCTGCGGTTCATGTCCCATTTAATATAAGAAATTCTGGAATTTTTCAGGATCGCCGCGATCATATGATGAATATGATCCACAACCTCCGGCCGGGAGAAATCCAGTACAAGCTGATTCCGTCCGAGGGCCGGCGTTCTCCCGGGGACACACAGAGCCCAGTCCGGGTGTGCCCGGTAAAGGTCCGAATCCGGATTAACCATCTCCGGCTCGATCCAGAGTCCGAATTTCATTCCGAGCGCTTCAATTTTCGATGAAAGGCCTTCAATACCATCCGGCAGAAGCTCTTTCGCCGCGACCCAGTCTCCCAGCCCGGCGTTGTCGCTCCGGCGCGCGCCGAACCATCCGTCATCCAGCACAAACAGCTCCACACCGCACTCTTTTGCCCGGGAAGCGATCTTCAGCAGCTTTTCCTCGTTAAAATCAAAGTAGGTCGCTTCCCAGTTGTTGATCAGGATCGGGCGTTCTTTGTCTCGCCAGTATCCGCGGACAAGCCTGCTCCGGAAAAGGTTATGGTAAATCCGGCTGAGATCATTCAGGCCGTGTTCCGTATAGACCATAACCGCCTCCGGTGTCTGGAAGGATTCCCCTTTGTCAAGCTTCCACGAGAACCATTCCGGATTGATGCCAGCCAGAATGCGGGTCACACGGTAGGGATCCACCTGGGCGCTGATCGAAAAATTCCCGCTGTAAATCAGTGAAAAGCCGATTGCTTCGCCCGATGCTTCCGTCGTATGCGGGCGTTTCAGGATCACAAAGGGATTTTCCTGGTGGGACGAATGTCCCCGCAGGCTCTCAATCTCTGTGGTACCGACCGCAAGGGGCCTTACCACAGGGAAGCGCTCCCTGCCCCAGGAGCCCGAAAACTGCATCCACTCATAATTGCTGTCCGGAAGATCCTGGCAGAGGCTCATCGCTCTGGTGAGATATATCTCCTCGTCAGAATCACTGATGATTTTAGCGGATTTTGCGATGATCCCCTCATCTGCAAAAATCGTATAATACAGTTCCATCAAAACGGAGGACACCGGATCCTCCATAGTCATTACAAGAGTCTGCGCTTCATCAGCTTCTTCGGTGTAGACGGAAGGAAGCCCTGTAAGGGCCGGCTTGCCAGGCATGATGCGGTAGTCTTTAAAACGGAAGCTGCTCTCCCTGCTGCCGTTTTTCTGAAGGATCTCAACAGCTCCGCGTCGGAAATCTCCGGTTCCGAAGGATGGATATTCCAGCTTGATGTGCTCCAGTGATAGTCCGCTGCCCGATTCCTGCGGATAAGCCATATGGGAACGAACAGCCCCCTCCAGAAGATAGCTGAAATCCTCCCGATCATGGATTCTTTTACCAAAATAGAGCTGGGCCGCCTCACCCCCGGGCAGCACGCACATGATATAACTGATCTGATTGTTCTGAAGATGAAACGTTCGGGATTTTTCGTGATAAAAAATAAACATGCCATTCTCCTTTCACATAACCCGGTTCAACAGCTTAACTGAATTTTACTATCAATCCCGGATGATTCAGAGAATGGCATGTTATATAAATTTGTCTTTATGTTGTTTTTGTAAAAATTCAGCGCCTCATGGACATGAATTCCTGTGTGTCTACGGTATTGGTCGCATGTGCTCCGCCGTTCAGAATATTCATCATGGGGACCGGAAGGCGGTTGCCTGCAGCCCCACCAAGGAATCTGTAGAGCGGGATTCCGAGGGATACTGATGCGGCGCGCGCTGCGGCGATGGAAACTGCGAGAATCGCATTTGCGCCAAGATTTGATTTGTCCTTTGTGCCGTCCGCCTTGATCATCGCTCCGTCCACAGCGTATGTGTCCGATGCATCCAGTCCGCGGATTGCGTCGTTGATCGTGGTGTTGATATTCTCAACTGCCTTCTGCACACCTTTTCCGAGATATCTGCCCTTGTCTCCGTCTCTCAGCTCCAGAGCCTCAAATTCACCGGTAGATGCGCCGCTGGGAGCTGTACCGAAAGCAACTGTCCCGTCGCTCAGGAAAATCTGCGCCTCGACGGTCGGATTTCCTCTGGAATCCAGGATCTCTCTGCCGATTACTTTCTCGATTGTCATGTTAGCCATGTTCCATGTCTCCTTTCAAGAGTTATCCCAATATTCGCTTTAAAAGCCTTAAGCCGCAAAAGCCTGCGGCTCTTCTGAACAGCCGCAAATTAGATCTATGCAACTTTCGTCTGTTAGTTTAATATAACTGGCATGGATTGTCAAGGAGACATTTGAGGCCTGCGGGTTTCTCGCTGCGGGAACTGCAGTCCGGAGGTGCAGAGTCAGCGGGGATAACAGAAAAACGCCGGAAGGGGGTTTTCCCTTCCGGCGAAATCTTTATTACGCGAGCACTTCTTCCAGATCTGTATACTCATATCCGTGGGCGTCGGCCACGTTCCTGTTGGTAAGCTTTCCAAGGTAGCAGTTCACACCGCTCTTCACAGCCGGATTTTCGCAGGCTTTTTCGAGTCCCTTGTTCGCGATTTCAAGTCCGTATTTCAGCGTCGCATTTGTCAGGGCAATCGTACTGGTGCGCGGAACAGCGCCGGGCATGTTGCCGACACAGTAATGAACCACGCCCTCCTCGATGAAGACAGGGTCGTCATGGGTTGTCACATGGCTGCTCTCGCCGCAGCCGCCCTGGTCGATCGCCACATCAACAAACACCGCACCGTCCTTCATCTCAGGCAGATAGCGTTTTTTGAACAGCTTTGGTGTGGAACCGCCCGGGATCAGCACGGAACCGATGACAAGGTCCGCATCGATCACTGACTTTTCGATATTGGAATCGGAGGAATAGAGTGTCTGAATATGCGCACCGAAGATATTGTCCAGTTCCTCCAGTCTCTTCAGGTTCACATCGAGGATCGTTACATTCGCCCCCATACCGACAGCGATTTTACATGCATTCATACCGACGGTACCGCCGCCGAGAATAACAACGCTGGCCTTCGGTGTACCGGGAACGCCGGCCAGAAGAATTCCTTCGCCTCCGAATTTCTTCTCGAGATATTTTGCGCCTTCCTGAATGGAAAGACGTCCGGCAATCTGCGACATCGGCGACAGACACGGAAGAGAACGGTCCTCCTCCTGGATCGTCTCGTAGGCAACCGCCTTGACTTTTCCGGCCAGAAGAGCGTCCATCTGCGGCTTGTCGGCAGCAAGGTGAAGATAGGTGTAAATGATCAGGCCTTCATGAAACAGCGGATACTCGCATTCCAGCGGCTCCTTTACCTTGACCATCATGTCGACCAGATGCCATACATCTGCCGCATTGTCGATCAGGGAAGCTCCCGCGTTTACATACTCATTATCCGAAAATCCGGATCCGATCCCGGCTCCCTTTTCCATATAGACGTGATGTCCGGCGGCAACATAAGTCTTAACATTGTCCGGAGTGAGCCCGACACGGAACTCGTTGTTCTTGATTTCCTTTACGCATCCGATTTTCATAATCTGTATCCTGCCTTTCTGATTCATGGGGTGCTGATATTTCATAATTTACTCGCTTACTATATATCAAAGGGCGAATTTTATCAACCCAAAAGTGAACCGGCGGTTTCACTCCCTGGCCATGGTGTCC
>CAMOXX010000077.1 GCA_946629475.1 uncultured Blautia sp.
TGCTTCGCTCTCCAGGATATCCGGCCAGATCGTTCCCTGCGCGAGGAACTCCACACCGCTCAGCTTCCGGGCTTCTTCCGCAAAGACATCGATAAACTCTTCTCCGATAATGTGTCTCTTCTGCTCCGGATCTTCGACCCCGGCAAGCTTATCCAGGAAACGGTCCACAGCATCCACATAGATCAGGTTCGCGTTCATCTGATTCCTGAACACCTCGATCACCTGCTCCGGTTCTCCTTTACGCAGCAGACCGTGATTCACGTGAACACAGACCAGATTCTGTCCGATCGCCTTGATCAGAAGGGCAGCAACCACAGAAGAGTCCACTCCGCCGGAGAGGGCAAGAAGCACCTTTTTGTCTCCCACCTGATTTTTGATCGCATCGATCTGCTCAGCGATAAACGCTTCTGCAAGCTCAGGAGTTTCAATTCTTTTCATGTCATCCGGGCGTCTGTTGTTCTCCATTTTTTGTCCTCCATTCTGCTGTGTAATTTATAATGTTGTAACTGTTCAGGTTCTCAGGACAGAACCATTGCTGAGCAGTCAAGATAACCTTTCAACATGTCAGGCGCAGCCTGCACGTGTCTTCTGCCAGTATGCTCCCATTGTCTGGGAAGGATCCCGGGTCACCTCATCGCTTAAGTATCCGGCAAGCCCGTCTGATGCAGGATCCCAGTTTTCCGCTTCTTCTATGCTTCCAAATTCCACCTCGGCATACCAGAATTCCGTAGGCATCCCCTCATCAACATGATTTACTTCAAGTGTCAGTCCCCCGCTGAGCTGGTAGGATCTGCGCAGCTTCGGAATCAGCGGCAGGCCGATCAGGTCCTCCAGCTCCCGGAATTTTTCCTCCGGGACAGAAATCTCGATCTCCTTGCGTGCCAGAGTCCCACGGGATTTGAAACAGACAATATACTCTGTTTTTCCGCCTGTTTCGGCCTCCTCACGGATGCGGACCGTAGGTCCGACCGAGATATAGCCCTGACGCATAAACTGCTCCGTCACAAATGGCAGCTGCATTTCCGGCCACCCGCTGACCATCCATTTTCGCTCTATTTCCATTACCGGCCGCTCCTTCTCTGCAGAATATCTGTTCAGTCCATCTCCTCATCCACATATTTCTGGATATTCGATGCATTGACGTATTTCTTCATGTGTTCGCCATCGGTAATCACGAGCGTTGGAGCCTGCATGATTCCGAACTGTCTTGCCATGTCCGGATTCTGCTCCGCATCGATCACCTCGTACTCTTCGCCCTCCAGCATCTTTTTGGCCATACGGCAGTTCGGGCAGGTGCTGGTCGTAAACAGATACTTGTGTGTCTTAACAGGCTGTACATCCACCTCGCCGCTCCGGATGGTCACCATGCTGGTGTGCACCCGCGTAATATTTCCGGCATCCTCATTCTGCGGGCGAAGGTTACAGGATGCTCCTTCTTTTTCCTTAACCTCGGAATGCATCACATCGTACAGCGTACGGTTCTTGTATTCCTGGGCTTTTCCATCGTTCCAGTTCTGTACCGGACGGTAATAGCCTGTGATCCGGCTGTAAACCTCGGCTTTCTTTCCGCACTTCGGACATGTGAAGTGTTCTCCCGTCAGATAGCCGTGCTCGGAGCATACAGAGTAGGTCGGTGAGATTGTATAGTACGGAAGCCTGTAGTTCTCAGCGATCTTCCGCACCAGGGACGCCGCCGCCTTCCAGTCGGGAAGCTTCTCTCCAAGGAATCCGTGGAACACGGTTCCCGATGTGTAGAGTGTCTGCAGTTCATCCTGCACATCAAGTGCGTCAAAGATATCTGCAGTATACTCGACCGGCAGATGGGAGCTGTTGGTATAGTAAGGTGTATCGCCCTTGCTGCCTGCGGTGCGGATATCCGGCCAGCGTTCCCTGTCGTGCTTGGCAAGACGGTATGCGGTGGATTCTGCCGGGGAAGCCTCCAGATTAAAGAGCTCACCCGGGTACATCTCCTGATAATCCGCAAGGCGCTCGCGCATATGGCGGAGTACCTCCTGCGAGAATTTCTGCGTACGCTCATCCGACATGTCGCAGCCCAGCCAGCAGGCATTCAGGCCAACCTCATTCATGCCGACCAGACCGATCGTGGAGAAATGATTGTCAAAAGAGCCAAGGTATCTCTTGGTATAAGGATACAGCCCCTCGTTCAGCAGCTTAGTAATCACATCCCTCTTAATGTGAAGGGAACGGGCCGCGATATCCATCATATGGTCGAGCCTTCTGTAAAACTCCTCGGGAGTCTTTGACAGATAAGCGATTCTCGGCATGTTGATGGTGACAACACCGACCGAACCGGTGCTCTCCCCGGAGCCGAAGAAACCGCCGCTCTTTTTACGAAGCTCACGAAGGTCCAGCCTCAGCCGGCAGCACATGCTCCGGATATCACTCGGCTTCATATCGCTGTTGATATAGTTGGAAAAATACGGTGTTCCGTACTTGGCGGTCATCTCAAACAGAAGACGGTTGTTCTCGGTATCGGACCAGTCAAATTCTTTGGTGATGGAGTAGGTCGGGATCGGATACTGGAATCCTCTGCCATGGGCATCTCCCTCGATCATCGTCTCGATAAAGGCCCGGTTGATCATATCCATCTCGCGCTTGCAGTCCTTGTATTTGAAATCCTGCTCTTTTCCCCCTACGATAGCGGGAAGCTCTGCCAGATCATCAGGCACCGTCCAGTCCAGCGTGATGTTGGAGAAAGGAGCCTGTGTTCCCCAGCGGCTGGGTGTATTGACTCCATAGATAAAGGACTCAATGCACTTTTTGACCTCCGGGTAGGTAAGCCCGTCCGTCTTTACAAACGGCGCAAGGTAGGTGTCAAAGGAAGAGAACGCCTGGGCGCCGGCCCATTCATTCTGCATAATACCGAGGAAATTGACCATCTGGTTGCAGAGCACGCTCAGATGCTTTGCCGGCGCGGATGTGATTTTTCCTTCGATTCCGCCAAGACCTTCCTGAATCAGCTGCTTCAGGGACCATCCTGCACAGTAGCCGGTCAGCATCGAAAGGTCATGAAGGTGAAGATCCGCGTTCCTGTGGGCATCAGCGATCTCATTGTCGTAAATCTCGCTCAGCCAGTAGTTGGCAGTGACGGCGCCCGAGTTGCTCAGGATCAGGCCGCCCACCGAATAGGTGACCGTCGAGTTTTCCTTTACACGCCAGTCCTCCACCTTGACATAGCTGTTCACGATCTCCTTGTAATCAAGGATCGTGGACTTCATGTTGCGGACTTTTTCGCGCTGCTTGCGGTAGAGGATGTATGCCTTGGCCACATCCGCGTACCCGGCCTGGATCAGAACGTTTTCAACGCTGTCCTGTATGTCCTCCACCGTTATCTTGTCCAGCTTTATTTTGTTCTGGAAATCAGCGGTGGTCCGAAGGCCCAGAAGCTCTATCATATCACTGCTGTACATCTTTTCCTTGGCGTCAAATGCCTTGGTGATGGCTCCGGTGATTTTGCTCATCTGAAAATCAGCAATCTCACCGTCTCTTTTTACTACCTGAAACATGTCTTTCCCCCTGCCTTTATACTTTTTTCGATAAAATATACCCGGTCATTGTTCTCCGGGTTACTCTTTTTTCTGTCATGGCCCAGGGCCGGCACTGCCGCCGGTTTCCTTTAGCCGCAACGCTATTGTATCAGAGGAATCGAGTTACGTCAACCAAAAAACACCATATCTTGTGTTTCAATTTTGTTACATCCACAAGATAGGTGTTTTGTGCATTTTTCCTATAAGCCCTCAAAAGGGCCTTTCCATTGATGTCAGAAAGAACCGCATCTGCTCAGCGGCAAATACTTCGCCCTGTTCTGAACAGTTACGCAGAACCTACCCTGTAGTAGATCTCCATCGGGACTTCCGCCTTTACAGCGATTCCCTGTTCCGTATATTCCTCTTCGATGAGCTTCCCCGATGTCCGGATCAGCTGAATCAATCCTGCATCATTATAAGGGAAAACTCTCTCAATGTAAACCATATTTTCGGATAAAATCTTTTCGAGCAGTTCTTTCAGTTCAGACAGACCACTTCCGGTTTTTGCCGAAATTTTCAGAGAATGATCCGCCCTGAAATCGCGAAGCGATGAAACCTCCGGCAGATCCTGTTTGTTAAACAGTGTGATAATCGTATGATTCAGTGCCCCCAGCTCATGCAGCGTGTCATACACGGTATGCATCTGCATCTCGGCGTGCGGATTGCCCGCATCCACCACATGGATGATATAGTCGGCATACTTTGCTTCCTCGAGCGTGCTCCGGAAGGCATCGATCAGATGGTGCGGCAGTTTATTGATAAATCCAACCGTATCCGTCAGCAGAATCTGCCCTCCCTGCGGCAGAGGAAGGAGCCTGGTGGTAGGATCCAGCGTTGCGAACAGCTTGTCCTCCGACAGTACCTCCGCGCCGGTCAGCGCGTTCAGAAGGGTCGATTTGCCCGCATTGGTGTAGCCCACAATCGCCGCGGTCTTCAGGTTTCCCCTGCTCCGTCCTTTCCGGATCAGCTCCCTGTGCTTTTCCACCTGCCGGAGTTCTTCCTTCAGCGCGGATATCCTGGTGCGGATCAGGCGTCTGTCGGTCTCCAGTTTCTTTTCACCGGGTCCGCGGGTGCCAATGCCTCCGCCGAGCCGGGACAGTGACGCGCCGAGGCCGGAAAGCCTCTGGGCGCGGTACCTGAGCTGTGCCAGCTCCACCTGGATTTTTCCCTCACTGGTTACGGCATGCGCCGCGAAGATATCCAGAATCAGCAGCGTACGGTCCATCACTTTGATCTGAAGCTCCCGCTCAAGATTGTTCATCTGGGCTGGAGACAGCTCATCATCGCATACTACCCCATTGGCAGAAAGCGCAGCGATCAGCCCCCTGAGCTCCTCGATCTTTCCCGTCCCGATATAGGTTCCGGGATGGATCTTTTCACGGTTCTGGACCAGTCTTCCGACAGGATATGCCCCCGCTGTTTTTACAAGCTCCGCAAGCTCATCCAGCGACTCCTCCATGTTTTCGGCATCCGACTTCTGAACTCCGACAAGAATGACTCTTTCTTCGACTGTATCAATAATATCCGTCATCGTAATAGTATTCATCGTAATAACTTTCGTCGTAATAGTTTTCGTCGTAATAGCTTTCGTCATAATAGCCGCTGTCATCGTAACTGCCTTCGTCATAGGAGGACGTTTCCCCGGCGCTTCCGTCCGAAGCTGTTTCGGACGTGGTCTCCTCCGTCACATCCTCCGTAACCGCGGCCTTCTTCCTCGATTTCAGGAAATCCAGCTCCTTGGCCGCCTGAGCGTCCTCCGGGAACATCGTGACATAATCCTGCGCCAGGCTTTCCGCCTTTTCAAAATCCAGTTTTTTCTCGTACACGATGATCTCATTGAACAGAAGGCTCTGCAGCTCCTCGGTGGACGCATAGGGTTTCCCCTTCTGGATATTATCGAGGGCAGAATCAAAGCTGCTCTCCTCCATATCGCACAGGGCAAGCCCGTTAAAGGCCTTGGCGGCACTCCCGCCGTCCTCAAGATACTGCTGGTACATGGCCCGCGCCTTGGAGCTTAAATGCTGCGCGTTGTATACCATTCCCATGAGAAGCAGCGCCTCGGTACTTCCGGCATTGACCGCCGATGTAAGCTCCGCCGTTGCCGTCGCATAGTCCTCCATATAGTAGTAAACACGCCCTCTGTCGCAGTAATCCTCCGCGGTCTCCGGACTGTTCTGCAGGGAGGTTTCCAGAAATCTGGTTCCGTCTGCCTCCATCCCCCGTTCAATATACTGCTGATAAATGCGGATCGCCATCTCATAGCCTTCGGCATGGGCATAGGCGAGGTCGAAGCTGTCCGAAGCTTCCTCATAAGCATCCATCGCAAGGGCCACCGCGCCTGTGAGGAAGCAGGTCTCAGCGTTCTCACCGTAATCTACCAGAAGGGACTGGCAGTCCGCCATCGCGTTGTCAAACTGATCGTCCTTCAGGTAAGCTGTCGCGCGGTAATAGAGCAGGTCCCTGCGGGTCGGCTTGTCCACCTTTTCCCCGTTCAGGCTTCGGGTAAACCAGACAATTGCATCCTCATAGTTTCCCATGCGCAGGCAGGCAATCCCCGCCCCCCGTGCGGACATGACCGGAAGCACTCCTTGATTGCAGCACTCCTCATAGCCCTTCAGCGCATATTCATAGCTTCCCTGCTCCAGATCCCTTCCGGCCTGAAGGTAAGCCTCCGATGGCTCTTCACACCCGGAGAGGGCGAGCATCAGCGAGGAGATGAGCACCAGAGCGCCTTTACGATAGAATTTTTTATTGCAGAATTGCATCCCAGATTCTCCTTAAGCCGGATACAGCCCCGCTTCCGTCAGCCTGCGGAAAGCTTCCGTCACAGCAGCTTTGTCCTCCTGGTAAGTCACGCCGAACCATTCATCGGCCGTTTCGAGGACATCCACTTCAAAACGTCCTTCCCGGATCAGCTGATCAATCAGGATAGGAAGCAGATATTCCTTTTTCAGGGGATCGCCGGACGGATCCTTCAGAAAGTCGACGAAGCCGGCCCGCAGAACGTCGACAAAATCCGGTGTCAGCCCCCACATGTTCATCGAAACCAGGCTTCCGGTGTCAACGGGAACAGCCTTCCCGTCATCCCTGATCTCGGCACCGTCCGCTGATTTGAAAATATTCTTTGTCTCAGACACGCCGCAGAGATGTCCGTCACTGATGCGGCAGATTCCTCTTGTCACGCCTCCGTGGTCGCTCAAGGTGTTGCCGAGGCGGAACCCGGCCATGCAGATATGGCGGACTCCATCATTCTCCACGGGCTCCTTCACCAGATAGTCGTGTACAAGGCGGTAGGCTTCCTTTCCATAATAGTCATCGGCGTTGATTACCATGAACGGCTCCGTCAGAACATTTGCGGCAGCAAGTACAGCCTGGCCGGTTCCCCATGGCTTTGTACGCCCCTCGGGAACCGAAAATCCCTCCGGCAGATCGTCAAGCTCCTGAAAAGCGTATGCGACCTCCGTCTTTTTTTCAATCCTGTCCCCGATGATCCTCTTAAAATCGTCGTAAAGATCCCTTCGTATAATGAAAACCACCTTGTTGAAGCCGGCTTCCAGGGCATCATGGATCGAATAGTCCATGATGATCTGCCCGGACGGTCCGACTGCCGCAAGCTGTTTGATTCCTTTGCCGAAACGGCTGCCGATCCCGGCTGCCATGATCACAAGCGCTGTTTTTTTCATAGAAATCTCCTCCATCTCATCCTGATGAATCTGTGTGTCCGGTTTTTCAGGAGCTGACACGCAGCAGCTTTGCCGCCTGATCGGCTGCTGTAAGGCTGTCGATCAGTTCGTTCAGGTCTCCGTTCAGTACCTCCGGAAGGCGATGCGTTGTGAGCTTGATCCTGTGGTCGGTCACTCTTCCCTGAGGAAAATTGTAGGTTCTTATCTTTTCGGAGCGGTCTCCCGTCCCGATCTGGCTCCTTCTCTCTTCTGCTTCGGCATCATGCCGCTTTGCCAGCTCCATCTCGTACAGTCTGGCGCGCAGGACCTTCAAAGCTTTTTCCTTATTTTTCAGCTGCGATTTTTCATCCTGGCAGGAGATGACGATCCCTGTCGGGATATGTGTCAGGCGAACCGCAGAGTCGGTCGTATTTACGCACTGCCCTCCGTTTCCGGAAGCGCGGAAAACATCAAACCGGCACTCGTTCAGATCCAGATGAAAATCGATCTCCTCCGCCTCCGGCATGATGGCCACCGTGCAGGTCGAAGTGTGGATGCGTCCCCCCGACTCCGTCTCGGGAACGCGCTGTACCCGATGGACGCCGCTCTCATACTTCAGTCTGGAGTAGGCTCCGTTCCCCGAAATCATGAACGTTACCTCCTTAAAGCCGCCGATCCCGTTCTCATTCAGGCTGATCATCTCGGATTTCCATCGCTTCGACTCCGCATAGCGGATGTACATGCGGTACACCTCCGCCGCGAACAGGGCTGCTTCGTCCCCGCCCGCGCCGGCACGGATCTCCACGATCACGTTTTTGGAATCATTGGGATCCTTCGGCAGAAGAAGAATTTTGAGTTTCTGCTCCAGGGGGCCTTCCTTGGCTCTGGCCTCGGCAAGCTCCTCCTTCAGCATTTCGCGCATCTCCTCGTCCTTCTCCTCTTCCAGCAGGGCAAGGCTGTCCTCTATCGTCTGCCTGTTCTTTTTAAATTGATCATATACTTCTATAATCGGCTGCAGGGCGCTCTGCTCCTTCAGAAGCTTCGTCATGCGCTCCGGGTCGGACGATACGCCCGGCTCCGCCAGCTCCTGCATAATCTCTTCCGACCTGGCTGCCAGGTCCTCCAGCTTGTCAAACATATTGGCTCCTTTACTAAAGACGGGCATGCCAAAAACCGTTCAAGGCAGATCAGATATGGGCCTCCGCTGTCCTGCAAAGGCCGGACAGGTCCCTCGTAATCCTGACATCTGTATAACCGGCACCCCGTAAAAGGTCTCCTACCTCCTGTGCCTGGTCGAAACCGATCTCAAAAAGGAGATTTCCGCCGGGCACAAGATATCGGGGCGCTTCATTTATGATCTGTCTGTAGAAGTATAGCCCATCCTCTCCTCCGTCCAGCGCGGTCCGCGGATCGTGGTCCCTTACTTCCTGCGAAAGGGTGTCGATCACGCCGGTTCTGATGTATGGAGGGTTTGATACCAGAATATCATATTTCGCCGCACTGTGCCTATTAATTTTATCAAAAAAAGAGGCAGAAAAAAGATTGCTCTTTATAAATCTGCTTCTTCCGATTGTACCAAGCCTTTCGGCATTTTTTTCTGCAACCCGGAGCGCTCCTTCCGAGATATCCGCTCCGGTTCCTTCCGCTCCGGGTATCTCGAGCAGAAGGCTTGTAAGGATGCATCCCGATCCTGTACACATATCCAGAATCCGCGGATTTTTCTTTCCCTTCAGAACAGCCAGGCACCGCTCCGCCAGAATCTCCGTATCCTGCCTCGGGATCAGCACATTTTCATCGACATAGAATTCATATCCCATAAAAAAAGCCTGGTGAGTGATATGCTGTACCGGGACATGTTCAGAACGCAGTCTGATGCATTTTTCATACTCTTCTCTTTTTGCATCCGGAACCGGCTCATCCATGTGCGCATAGTAATAAGCCCGACTGACCCCTGTCACATAGGACAGAAGCAGCCAGGCGTCCAGTTCATATTCGGCAATGCCGGCACTCTGCAGCACCGACACGCCCTCTTTCAGTATTTCTCTCAGCGTCATAAAAGCTCCTGGGCATCACTCTTTTTCCGGAATGACACCGAATTCCTCCTTCAGGTATGCTCTCCAGTCAAAAACAGCCTCAACCGCACGGATCGCAACCTCAGCCATATCGGGAGTCGGCTCTTTTGTGGTAAGCTTCTGCAGAGCCAGGCCCGGCTTGCTGAAGAAGTTGGCGCAGGCCGACTCGCTCCGTCCTGCCCACTGGATGATCTCGTAGGAGATTCCGGCTACAACGGGCACCATCAGAAGGCGTCCTGCCAGCCGCACCCAGAATACCGGGACCAGAACAAAAATAAAATGGAGGAAAATACTCACCAGCATTACCAGAAACAGGAAGCTGGTTCCGCATCTTCTGTGAAATCTGGAACTTTTCATCACATTCTCAACTGTCAGCGGAAGTCCGTTCTCAACACAGTTGATGCATTTATGCTCTGCCCCGTGGTACATGAATGTCCTCTGGATGTCCTTCATTCTGGAAATCAGGATCATATATCCCAGAAACAGGGCAAGCTTTACAAAAGCCTCTGCGATCGTCACCAGGATTTCGGAGGCTCCCACCTTGCGGAGCAGACTTGCCAGTATATACGGCAGGAACATGAATGCCACGATAGAAACAGCAATGGAAATCGCCACCGTCACATAGAGGAGAACCTTGAACAGACGGTCCTCTTTCTGCTTTTTCTTTTCCAGCTCCTCCGCCGTCAGTTTTTCGTTTTTCTTTTTCTCTTCCTCGTCCTCTTCATCCCCGGCAATCTCTGCCGAATACATCAGACATTTGGTACCGATCACAAGGGAATCCACAAAACCGGCCACCCCTCGAAGAAGCGGCTTTTTAAAAATACCGGCTTTGCCGAATACAGATTTGTAATCCTCTATCTTGATTTCGATCTCTGAATCCGGGCGCCGGACACCGACCGAATATTTCTCCTTGTGGCGCATCATGATGCCTTCCATGACAGCCTGCCCGCCAATTCCGGATGGTTTCATCTTCCTTTTACCTCACATGCCTGGATCGTTCATATGGATGAACGAAACAACCGAAAAAGGTTGAGATGCACCGACCCCAACCTTTTCATAACTCTTCTTATTTGGTTAAACCATACTTCCTGTTGAACTTATCGATACGTCCGCGAGCCTGGGTAGCCTTCTGCTGGCCGGTATAGAACGGATGGCACTTGGAGCAGATTTCAACGTGGATATCCTTTTTTGTTGAACCTGTTACAAATGTGTTTCCGCAGTTGCAGGTAACGGTCGCCTGATAATAGTTCGGATGGATGCCTTCTCTCATGATTCTCACCTCGCAGTATTTCTTCTATAATATATTTATTCGTATTTCAAACGAATTATCTGTACACAGCTCATTGATTATAACACAGACATATTATGAATGCAAGGGGAGATTTTAAAACTTCTGCCGCCGCGCCATCTGGACAAATTCGGCGTTTGTCCGGGTCCTTGCAAACATATTCAGGATCTGCTCTACAGCCTCCTCCGGTTTCAGGCCGTTCAGGGCACGCCGCATATTGTAGACCGCCTCCTGCTCTTCCTTCGTGAGCAGAAGATCCTCGCGCCGTGTTCCGGATTTCTGGATATCGATGGCCGGGAACACTCTGCGCTCCTGCAGCTTCCGGT
>CAMOXX010000078.1 GCA_946629475.1 uncultured Blautia sp.
CTCAAAAACTCTGCGCCGGAACGAACCCTTCCGCTCCATAAGATCCGTGTGGGACAGCGCATATTCCATTTCGTAGCCGGCAGCCCTGTTCGCCAACGGGTCGCAGCTCCATCGGATTTCCACCTTGCTTCCGGTTTTTACAGCTTCTGATACATGCACATCCCGGAGCCTCTGGATTATAATTTCACCCGGCTTCCCGACCGGTATCTGCCTGTAAAGCGGCTGTACGGAGTATGTATAAACCCTTCCCCAGCAGTCCTCCGCCACTTCCGTGTCGGCAAAGCTCACCGCATCTGCTCCGAGAACAGCAATCTTTTTGTTTTCTCCGGAACGCTTCCGGGCAATTTCGTAGCCGTCCGCCCCCTCGCAAGTGTTCCATTTTATCACAATGCCGGGCAGATGGTTTTCCGCATGCTGAATCCGGAATGACTTCACCGCTTCAACAAGCGCTGCGGGAGGCACATTCGCAGAGGATTCCTCTTTGGAAATCAGTTTTTCCCTGCTGAGGTGCATCAGGTACTCTCCCATACTGACCGAGAGGTATCCGGGAGATTCGATATCCTGCAGGAGCTTGAACATGCCGAGCAGCGGATAGCAGTCTGCCAGAGGATAAAAATTGCTCTTAGCGGAATCCTGCAGAAGCTTTTCGTAAAGGAAGGAAGAGAATTCTGAACTCACCCTGTCTTTGATAAAGTCAGACTCCAGTGCATTCTGCACGACCTCCTCCGCCATGAACGGGCGGAAATAAAGCGAAATATCTCCGTTCGGAACCGGTTCCGGCTCAGCTGGCGTAAAAGGCGGGAGCTCCGGCTTTTTCCGCGGATAAGCTGTATCGATCCTCTCCGCGGCCTTTATCGTTTGTTCGGCGATGCTCCGGCCTCCCTCAAACGGAAAGTCCAGAAGTGCGGGATTGTACCGCACGAAAATCAGTGCGGCGAGAAAGTTTTCGTCATCGCACTCATCTGCCTGAAGCTTCAGTCTGTGAAGCTCCGGGTCTAAAAGAGGCGAAAGAACAACAATATTGGACAGGAAGGATTCTGCCATGCTTCTTCCAAAATGATTCCGGCATCTCGTTTCGCGGTAGTGAGCCTGGACAATATCCTGATCAGAAAGCTCACGCCCAAACCCGCGGAACTTTTCGGTCGTATTCCGGAGGGACTGCTCCAGGATACGCACGGTGGAATCCCTGAGAGATGTGTCATTCCATCCGCAGTATGCACCTGCACGGTCCGCCTGGCCCGAAATCAGGCCTTTTGGGACCGAATTCCAGTATCTGCGGATATAGCCTCCGCCGTTTCCGGTAAAATGAAACTTGGTCTTTTCAAAACGGCCGTCCTTGTAGTACATCTGCTTGTGGAAAAACAGCTTTGGATAGAGGGAACACTCCAGGTACTCCCTCATGGAATAGATTTTTTTCGTGTCGTTCTGGTATTCCCAGTTGTTGAGTGGAAACTGATAACGTTCAGCGATCTGCGAAGCGATCTCAAAATCCTCCTCATGGGTATGACGAAGATCCTGTATGGAATGAACCGAGACTTTGTTCAGGTCGATCCCGGATTCCAGGATGAGCGTAAACATCATCCGTGTATCGAATCCGCCCGACAGATCGGCGATCATATTGGCTGTTTCGGAGTTGATCCGGCGGGCCAGGCCGACCCAGCGGTCAAACCAGCGGTCAAGGAGCATCAGTCCCTCATAGGAATCCGGCGGGATCGTATTCTCCTGAAAATCCGTCGTCTCTATCCGGTACTCTCCGCTCTTTAAGGAAATCACGAGCCGGGCGTTCCGGTCAAGCATGCGGACTTCGTTCAGGATGGTCTGTCCGGACGCGGCGGAGCAAAGCGACACCGGAATCATGTAATTGGCATAGTCCCGGTTGACAGAAAACGGAAGTCCTTTTTTGGCAAGATACTCTTCCAGGAATAATATCGAATTGCTAATGACATAATGTCCGAGATCGTTCTCATAAAGATAAATTCCAAAGCATCCCATAAAATCCTGAAGCACCGTGATCTCATTTCCGGCCCTCCGGACAGCAGTAAAGCATCCGTTATACATGGAGCTTTCAAAATCCGCTGAAGGATCATCCAGGATGATCCGGTCACCGACAATCGCGTATCCGTAAAGCGCGTCGGACACTTCGTCAAGCTTTGTTCTGTCGATGATAAAAAAATCCTGCGGTTTCATGACTTCGGTCCCTTTCCACTGCCAAATTTTTCACCGAGGTTCACGATTGTCCCGTCCTCCTCCTCGATATCAATATTATCGAGCTGGGCGCGCAGGTTCATGCGGAAAACGGCCAGAAACTCCTGGCGGAGTTTTTTCTGTTCGGCCTTCTCCACCGGGGTCAGCCCCTGCGTTTTAGCCTTGCGGGCAAGTTCATTGATGCGGTTGATGCGTTCTGAATGTTCCATGATTAATTCTCCTGTGTGCGGCGGATTCCGACTGCTTCGAGGATCTCCTCCTGGTGCTGCTCCATGACAGATGCCTCCTCCGGGGTCATATGGTCATATCCCAGAAGATGCAGCATGCTGTGGGCGACCAGAAAAGCAAACTCCCGTTTTATGCTGTGCCCGTATTCTTCCGCCTGGGCATACACACGGTCCACCGATATCATAATGTCCCCCAAAAGGAGCTCGCCTGTGTCCATGTCAAAATACGATTCGTCCTCCTCCAGAATGCCGTAGGATGCCGGGGCCGTAAAAGGAACCGCCGGGAACGAGAGGACATCCGTCGGGCGGTCGATCTGCCGGAACTCCCTGTTTACCTCGTGAATCCCCTCGTCGTCCGTGATGATCAGGCTGACCTGCGCCTCATAGGGGCAGTTTTCCAGGTCAAGCGCCTTGTCAGCCACAAGAAGGGCGATCTTTTCATAGTCGATATCAAGAAGCCGGGCGGCCTCATATTCTGTAATTACCGTCATTGATCTGTTTCTCCAAATGATACACTCGCCAAAACTGCTTCGGTACGGATTGTTATCTTCGTCTGCGCTCGAAGCGGCCTGCCCTCCGCACGGAGGCGTCATTTTTCGGCTGCTTCGCTTCGTAGCTCTCATAGGCCTGCACAATCTGCTGCACCAGCGGGTGGCGCACCACGTCCTTGCTGGTCAGTTCGCAGAAACCGATATCGTCAATCTTCTTCAGGACCTTCATCGCCACGTCAAGGCCGGATACCGCGTCCTTCGGAAGGTCCTTCTGCGACGCGTCGCCTGTCACGATCACCTTGGAGCCGAATCCGATTCTCGTCAGGAACATCTTCATCTGCGCCGGCGTGGTATTCTGGGCTTCATCCAGGATGATAAACGCATTGTCCAGCGTACGGCCGCGCATGTAGGCAAGCGGGGCCACCTCGATCAGGCCGCGCTCCATGTTCTTCTGGAAGCTGTCGGCCCCCATGATCTGGTAGAGCGCGTCATAGAGCGGCCGCAGATAGGGATCGACCTTCGACTGAAGGTCGCCGGGAAGAAATCCCAGCTTTTCGCCCGCTTCGATGGCGGGACGCGTCAGAATGATGCGGCTGACCTGCTCGTTCCGGAACGCGGTGACGGCCATCGCCATCGCCAGGTACGTTTTTCCGGTTCCGGCAGGGCCGACGCCGAAAACGATCATTTTTTTCCGGATCAGGTCGATATATTCCTTCTGGCCGAGGGTTTTCGGCCGGATCGGACGCCCCTGTATGGTGTTGCAGATAAAATCCTTGTCGATCTCGCCGAGCATACCGCTCTTCTGCTCCATCGCCAGGGCCAGCCCGTAGTTCACGTTCTGGGAGGTGATGACATTTCCACGCTCGGAGAGGCCTAAAAGGCTGGTGATCAGGTCTCTGGCCGCGCTGGCCGACTGTTCCGTCCCCAGGATGCGCAGATCCCCGTCCCGCAGGATCAGCGTGACATTGAGCGTTTTTTCAATCTGCTTCAGGTGTTCGTCAAACTGGCCGAACACGTTCGCCTGATGGTTCGCGGGAACCTCGGCTTTCAGTTCTATAATCGTGCTTGCCATTGGCAGGTCTGTCCTTTCTCACTTATGGTAAGGCTCGTGGTTCATGATACGGAAGCTCCGGTAGATCTGTTCCAGAAGAATCACCCGCATCATCTGGTGCGGGAAGGTCATTCTCGAAAAGCTCAGGCGGTAGTCGGCCCTCCTGACGACTTCGTCCGAAAGCCCCAGGGAGCCTCCGATTACGAAAGCGATGCTGCTTTTCCCGGTGACCATCAGGTTCTGCAGCTTCATGGCCAATTCTTCGGAATCGAGGGCCTTTCCCTGAATCTCCAGAGCGATGACATAGTCCTGATCCCGGAGGAGCCGCATAATACGGGCTCCTTCGGTTTCCCGGATCTGTCTTTCCTCTGCCTCCGACGCGCTGTCCGGTGTTTTTTCATCCGCCGCGGCATTTATGGTGAGGCGGCAGTACCTCGAGAGACGCTTCTGGTACTCCGCGATCGCGTCATTCCAGTATTTTTCCTTGATTTTTCCTACACTGATAATTCTGATCTCAACCATTCTGCTCCAGATAGTTTTCAAACTGTTCCTGTGTCATGAGGATCTTACGGGGCTTGGTGCCCTCCTCCGGCCCGACAACGCCCGCATCCGCAAGCTGGTCCATGACACGGGCGGCACGGTTGAAGCCGATCTTGAACATCCGCTGCAGCATTCCGATGGAAGCCTTGTCCTTTTCGATGATAAATTTACCGGCCTCAGCAAAGTAAGCGTCCTTGTCGTCGCCGGAGGAGCCGAAGCTGCCTCCCGGCTGGGCCGATTTCATCTGCTGCTCGATCCCGGGGTCATAAATCTGGTCGGGATTCTTCTTCTTTAAGAAATCGACAACCGCGCTGACCTCGTCATCCGAGACAAACGAACCCTGCAGACGGACCGGCTTCGGGTAGCCCTGCGGATAAAAGAGCATATCGCCCTTTCCGAGGAGCTTTTCGGCACCGTTCATATCCAGGATCGTCCTGGAATCCACGCCGGAGGAGACCGCAAAAGCGATCCTCGAAGGCATGTTGGCCTTGATCAGGCCGGTGATAACGTTGACTGACGGCCGCTGAGTCGCGATGACCAGATGGATGCCGGCGGCTCTCGCAAGCTGGGCGAGGCGGCAGATCGCATCCTCCACATCGCCGGGGGCAACCATCATCAGGTCCGCCAGCTCGTCGACGATCACGACGATCTGGCACATCTTCGGGGGACGCTCATCCCCCTCGGCAAGCCGCAGGTTCTCGACCTTGTGGTTATATTCCTTCAGGTTTCTTACACTGTACTCCGCAAAGGTATTGTAGCGGGATGTCATCTCGTTGACCGCCCAGTTCAGGGCTCCTGCCGCTTTTTTCGGATCCGTAACGACCGGGATCAGCAGGTGAGGGATCCCGTTGTACACGCTCAGCTCCACCACCTTCGGGTCGATCATGATCAGCTTGACATCCTCCGGGTCGGACTTGTAGATAATGCTCATGATCAGGGTGTTGATGCAGACCGATTTGCCCGATCCGGTCGCACCGGCGATCAGTACGTGAGGCATCTTTGCGATGTCAGCCATCACCGGCTTGCCGCCGATATCCTTGCCGACCGCAAACGTCAGCCTGGAGGAAGCTTCCTGGAATTCCTTCGATTCCAGCAGATCCCGAAGCATGACGGCACTGTTCTCCTTGTTCGGTACCTCAATGCCGACCGCGGATTTGCCCGGGATCGGTGCCTCGATCCTGATATCCGCGCAGGCGAGGTTCAGCTTGATATCATCGGCGAGACCGACGATCTTGCTGACCTTTACGCCCATCTCGGGCGTCAGCTCAAACCGCGTAACCGTAGGGCCGCAGCTGACATTCGTCACAGTGGCGTTTACGCCGAAGTTGTAAAGGGTGTCCTGCAGCTTCTGCGCAGTGGCCCGGAGATACGCGTCAGAGTCGCCCTGGGTTTTTCCGCTTCCGCGCTTTAACAGGCGGAGCGGCGGGAATACATACTCCTTTTTCGGCGGCTGCGTGCTGTTGATCTGGTTCTCGACGCTGGTGATGCCTTCCGCAATCTCAGCCTCTGTCGATTTTGCCTTTTTAACCGTTGTACGGCGGACCGGCTCCGTCGGCTCCGCAGGTTCCGCGGCCGGGGTGTCATCCTCCGGCGGCACGGAAGCTTTTGCCGGCTCTTTCACGGGAGCAGCGCCTGCGCTCTTCTTTCCGGCTTCTTTCCGGCTGTTCGATTTTTCAAGCGCGTAAAGACCGTCCTCGAGAGTCCAGCCTTCGTCATCGCCGCTTCGCTCATCCCACTCATCGACGGAAACACCGGTGCGGATTTCACGGGAAGGAGCGGCCGTACTGCCGCGCTCAATCTTGAAATCGCTCTGGAGCTCCCGCATTTCATGGCTGCGTCCCCGCTTTTCGGGGGCAGGCTCAGCCTGATCTGCCTTGAGCCATGTGCCTTCCAGGAAGCCTCCGTTCTGGCCGGTTTTCTGTTTAGAGATGGCTTTGCGGGCTTTCTTCATCGAATCCGACTCGGTATACGAATCTTCAAAGATCGGAACATTCAGCTCACGCTTTTCTTTCGGGAAGGAATCCACCTTCGGATTCTTCTTCCGGGCTGGAGTTTTCCGGTCTCCGATGACCGGGCCTTCTTCTATATAATCAGTGTCGTTCTCGTCGTAACCGCCGTCATAGTCAGCATCGTCATCATATTCCGGATCATAGTCGTCGTCATAGTCGTCATCATATTCCGGATCATAGTCATAATCATCATAGTCCGGGTCGTAATCGTCCTCGTCATAGTATTCCGGATCGTACCCGTAATCATCGTCATAATCAGGATCATAATCATCTTCATCATCGAAATCCGGGTCATATCCGTAATCGTCAGCTGGTTCGTTCAGTGCGGCCTTCCGGTCCTCCAGCCGCTGCAGGCGGACAGCCATGCGCTCCTCGCGCATCCGCTGCCTTTCGGTATCGCGGATCTCACGGCGGAGCTCCCGCTCCGGTTCCCGCTCCTCATACCGTTCGCGGCCACCTTCGATCATACTCCCGACCGCATCCGCCGCTGTGAACAAAAAGCCGAAAAACGATTCCTGCGTAATTTCGATTACACACACAAGGATAATGATCACCGTGACGATCAACCCGCCGATGCTGCCGAAGGCTGTGGCTGTTGTATAGCAGACCGCCCCTCCCGTGATTCCGCCGCCGGTCCGGTAGAGGGATGACAGTTCATAGTAATCCGTAAGAGAGTTTCCCGGAAGAACGCCCTCAGTCATATACTGGATCAGTCCGCAGACAGCGATAAACAGGATGATAAACGACAGAATTTTCCGTCCCCTGCGCCTAAAAAGCTTTTTCGACAACACCATCCACACAAAAATCAGAAGTGCAGCAGGAGCCGCGTAGAACATATACCCCATCACGCCGAACATCACACCGGAAATCGCGTTCCCGATGATCCCGCCAAAGCCCATTGCGCTCATAAGAAGCACAACCGAAAGCACAATCATCACGAGCAGAAAAATGTCCCTGCCGCCCGCCGACGAACTGCTTTTTGCGGGTGCGCTTCTGCGGGTGCTGCTCCCACCGGCTCTGCCGGAAGCTTTGCCGGCGGTTTTGCTGCCCGTTCCGCGCGCTTTTGATGCGGTTTTCTTTTTCTTACTTGCTGCCATAAATGGCTCTCTCCCCTTTCGGGAACAGGATGTTCCCATGAATGATGCCTTCCTTTATGTTTCTCCCCTCAGAAGGCACTTGACTAAGGAACTTGACAGTTCCTAAACTGAGGCGCTCATGATCAGCGCCAGAAATCCTGCCAGGAAACAGTACCCGGCAAAATACTTGATCCTTACAAGTTCCAACAGGCGGATCAGAAGCCTTGCGGTATAGTATCCGGTGATGCATGCGGAAACCGCCCCGAAAAAGAACGCGAATCCCTGCAGTGTGCTGATTTCGCCGCTTCGGAATAAGGGTGCCTCCACGAGAAAGGCTCCCAGCATGGCCGGTATCCCGCACAGGAACGAATACTTGATCGCAAACTTCTTATCAAAGCCGCATAAAAGCCCCGTTCCGATGGTGAGCCCGCAGCGTGACAGGCCCGGAAAGACGGACACGCCCTGCAGAATTCCGATCCAGAGCGCATGGTCATAACGGCTGGAATTCGGGCCGTAGTCTCCCCCGACTCCGCTCACATCGACCACGAGCAGGAAAACTCCCATAAGCAAAAGTGCCAGCCCGGTGAAGGACGGAACATGGAACGCGAGGACCGCCAGATTGCGGCAGGCAAATCCAAGGATCATCGTGGGAATCATGGAAACCAGAATCATGAGGGCCATTTTGCGGTAGACATTGGTGATGATTTTTGAATACCGGATGCCCGACGGGTTTTCCATCCTGCGCTTGCGCACATATTTTCCCAGATTGCCCGTAAGGTCGGATGTGATTCCGAGAAACTCCAGAAGGAGCCTCCGCACATCTTTGTAAAAAACCAGGATCAGGGCGGCCATCGTACCGAGATGAAGCATCGATTCAAACAGCAGCCCTGCTTCGTGGGTGAGCCCCATCCCCCGCTCCGCGAGGCCAAGATGGCCCAGACTGCTGACCGGAAGAAATTCCAGGACACCCTGAAGCATTCCCAGAATGATTGCATAGAGAATCTGCATAGTATCATTCTCCTCTGATTGACATAAAAGCATACAAAGATGATTATAACACATCTTTCCTCTATAGAAAAGGGAAAAGAAAAAAAGAGGCACGGGGTATCATCCTCTGCCTCTTTTTCGCGTTATGCTTTGTACTTGTTTGTTATGTATTCATGAATTCCCCGCGCGCCTGTTTTTCCGGCACCCATGGCGAGGATCACCGTTGCGGCTCCCGTCACCGCGTCGCCGCCGGCATACACGCCTTCCTTTGAGGTTTTTCCGAATTCCTCATCCGCGACAATACATTTGCGCCTGTTCACATCCAGGCCGTAGGTTGTGGAAGAAATCAGCGGGTTCGGGGATGTTCCGAGAGACATAATCACCGTGTCGCACTCGATATCAAACTCCGAACCGGGAATCTCCACCGGGCGTCTCCTGCCGGATGCATCCGGCTCGCCGAGTTCCATGCGGATGCAGCGGATTCCTGTCACCCAGGAATTCTCATCCGAAAAGATCTCCACAGGATTGGTGAGGAGGTCGAAGACGACGCCCTCTTCCTTTGCATGGTGGACTTCCTCAGCACGGGCCGGAAGCTCTGCCTCGGACCTGCGGTACACGATATGGACATCCGCGCCCAGGCGCAGGGCTGTTCTCGCGGCATCCATCGCGACATTGCCTCCGCCCACGACGACGACCTTTTTGCCGTGGACGATCGGGGTGTCAGAATCCTCCCGGAACGCCTTCATCAGGTTGTTTCTCGTCAGATATTCATTCGCGGAAAGCACACCATTGGCCTGTTCTCCGGGAATCCCCATAAACATGGGAAGTCCGGCGCCCGAGC
Source organism: uncultured Blautia sp. (assembly GCA_946629475.1). Taxonomy (GTDB): domain Bacteria; phylum Bacillota; class Clostridia; order Lachnospirales; family Lachnospiraceae; genus Blautia_A. Next base: position 9,428 of record CAMOXX010000078.1, read on the forward strand.
CGATGAACACTGCTTCAAACCCTTCGTCCGTCAGCAGCTCATCGATGGTCAATGACTTGCCGATGATAACGTTGGTCTCGATTTTGACTCCCAGGGATTTGACATTTTCCACCTCGGCAGCAACCACCTTGTCCTTTGGAAGACGGAATTCCGGAATGCCGTACACCAGAACGCCGCCCGGCTTGTGGAGGGCTTCGAAGATCGTCACGTCATAGCCGAGGCGGGCCAGATCGCCCGCGCAGGTGAGCCCTGCAGGCCCGGATCCGATCACTGCTACTTTATGGCCGTTCTTTTTTTCGGCCGGAAGGGGCCGGATTCCGTTCTCCTTTGCCCAGTCCGCGACAAAACGCTCCAGCTTGCCGATCGAAACCGGTTCTCCCTTGATTCCCCGGATGCAGCGTCCCTCGCACTGGGACTCCTGGGGACATACGCGTCCGCACACTGCGGGCAGGGAGCTGGATTCGCTGATGATCTCGTACGCCTTTTCGAAACTGCCTTCCTTCACTTCGTGGATGAATGCCGGGATATTGATTCCTACCGGGCAGCCGCCCACGCATTTTGCGTTTTTGCAGTTCATGCACCGGGTGGCTTCATCCATCGCCTCTTCTTTATTATAGCCTAAGCACACTTCGTCAAAATTTGCGGCACGGACATGCGGATCCTGCTCGCGCACCGGAACCTTCTTTAAAACATCAACCTGGCCCATTATGATTCACCTCCGCAGTTCCCGCATCCGCCGTGATGCGTCTTTCCTTCCTGATAGCGCAGCTTTGCCCGTCCCTCCTCGGTGCGGTACATCTGCTGGCGCTTCATGGCAAGTTCAAAGTCAACCTTGTGCCCGTCAAACTCCGGACCGTCAACACAGGCAAACTTCACTTCGCCTCCGACCATCAGGCGGCACGCGCCGCACATTCCGGTACCGTCCACCATGATCGGGTTCATGCTGACGACGGTAGGAATGCCGAGCTCTTTTGTGAGAAGACAGACAAACTTCATCATGATCATCGGGCCGATCGCGATGCAGAGGTCATAGTGCTTCCCCTGATTTACGACCAGATCCTTCAGGACATCCGTCCCCATACCCTTGCGGATATAGGAGCCATCGTCTGTGGTCAGGTAGAGGTTGCTGACCGCGCTCATCTCCTTTTCCAGGATGATGAGATCCTTCGTCCTGGCACCGATGATGCAGTCTGCGGTGATTCCGTGTTCATGGAGCCACTTGAGCTGAGGATACACAGGTGCGGTCCCTACACCGCCTCCCACAAATACGATATTTTTCTTTTTCAGCTCTTCGAGCGGTGTGCTGCAGAGCTCGGACGGGCAGCCGAGCGGTCCCACAAAGTCGTCGAACGCGTCTCCTGCCTTGAGTTCAGACATTTTCAGTGTAGATTCGCCGGTCGGCTGAAAAACGATCGTGATGATCCCTTTTTCGGAATC
>CAMOXX010000079.1 GCA_946629475.1 uncultured Blautia sp.
ATACCGTCAGCTGAGAAATCAGCTGGCGGTTTTTTCCGATTGGACGTAAGGATTTGCATTTGCCGTTTTCTTTACGTCCATGCAGCTTGCATCAAATACCCGGAAAAGGTATACTGGAAAAAAGTCACCAACCTGCAGCCAATTGTAAAAAAAGTAACCGTTCAAAACCTTCACAGATACAAGGTATAAACCTGAGGCAATTGCAATAAAGGAGTCTAAACTATGATTTACAGAAGCGACAAATACGGAAACCAGGTTTCGCAGCTCGGATACGGCTGTATGCGTTTTTCCCGCAAAGGCACTTCCCTGGATTTTGAAAAAGCCGAAAAGGAAATTATGCTTGCCATCAACCTGGGAGTCAACTATTTTGATACAGCCTATGTGTATCCCGGAAGCGAGGAGCTTCTGGGCCGTATCCTCGAAAAAAACAATATCCGGGACAAGGTCTACATCGCGACAAAGCTTCCTCAGTACATCATGCGCTCGGAAAAATCCATCGAAAAAACGTTCCGGGAGGAGCTTTCAAGGCTCCGCACCGACCACATTGACTACTATCTGATGCACATGTTTACCGACTATGCAGAGTGGGAAAAGCTGGCCGGACTCGGCATTACCGACTGGATTCAAAGGCACAAGGCCGACGGCAGCATCCGCCAGATCGGTTTTTCGTACCACGGCGACACCGAAATGTTCCTGAAAATTCTCGATGCCTACGACTGGGATTTCTGTCAGATTCAGTATAATTATCTGGATGAACACAGCCAGGCCGGGCGGGCCGGTCTGCACGCCGCAGGCAAAAAGAACATCCCTGTCGTCATCATGGAACCGCTCCGCGGCGGAAAGCTGATCAATCTCCCATCGCGGGCCAAAAAAGGACTCGCCGAGAGCGGAACGACTCCGGCAGAGCTGGGCCTCTCCTGGCTGTGGAACCAGCCGGAGATCATGTGCGTACTCTCGGGGATGAATTCAACAGAAATGATTGAAGAAAACTGCCGCATCGCGTCAAAAGCCAATGTCGGCACATTTGAGAACCAGGCTCTGGTCGGAAAAGTCCGCCGCATGATCCGCAAGCGCGAAAAAGTCGGCTGTACCGGCTGCCGCTACTGCATGCCATGTCCCCAGGGCGTGGATATTCCGGGGAATTTCCACTATTACAACCTGATGTATATGGAGGACAACAAAAAAGGCGAAGCCCGTTTCGAGTTTGCGCGCGGCATGGGCGTTCGCAAAGACCCGGGGTTCGCCTCACAGTGCATCGGCTGCGGCAAATGCGAAAAACACTGTCCGCAGCACATTCCGATAAGGGAAAAACTGAAGGAAGCCGACAGGGATCTGCGGCCCCTTCCTTACAAAATCGGTATCTCCATCGCACGGAAGATCATGGTTCAGTAGATACTGCGGTCATCCCCATTCCTGCAAGACCGGCATCTCCGTCGCACGGAAAATCATGGTTCAGTAGTTCATTTCCGGCGCCTTTTTACCGACCAGCCGAAATGGCCGAGCTTTTTGCCAAGCGTCATATAGTCGCCATGGCAGTAGACGATCGGCTGAGCCAGCGCCAGGTCAAAACGGCCGGATGCATCCATGCAGGATTCATCCGCATGAACGCACAGTACTTCCGCAAGGAACATCGTGTGGGAACCGAGATCTCTCGCCTCGGTCACTCTGCACTCGATATTCACTGGTGATTCCAGAATCATGGGGCAGTCGATTTCGGCTGCCTCTTCTTTTGTCAGATTTTCCGCCTTGAATTTGTCCATGTCACGCCCCGACCTGACACCGCAGAAATCCGCCGCGTGCGCCAGCTTTTTTGTCGTCAGGTTGACCACAAACACTCCCGTATCGCAGAGCGCCTGATAACTGTATCTTGACTTTCTCACCGAAATCGACAGCATGGCAGGGTCGGAATTGATGGTTCCGGTCCAGGCGACTGTCAGTACATTGTCCTTCCCCTCCCTGTCCCTGGTAGTGACAAGGACAGCCGGCAGCGGGTACAGCATATTGCCGGGTTTCCATATCTGTTTCACGTCTCGCTCCTTTTCCGCAAATCACGCCGTGTACCGTTTACACCTGTTCCAGAGGTTCTTCCGCAAATTACACTGCATACCGCTGGTACTTCTTCCAGATACTCTTCCGAAAAGCACGCCGCATACCGCAGATCCCTGCTTCAAATGCTTTTCCACAAATCACGCCGCGTACCGCTGATACTTCTTCCAGATGCTCTTCCGCACTAAATAGAAGCAGATGATCTGCATGAGGAAGGTTGCTCCCCAAGAGATCGGATACGAGAGGAACAGCTCATGCAGCGACCTGTGGCTCGGAAAATACAAAAATATCCATAGAATTCTCACCCCGACCGTCCCGATCATGGAAAGGATCATCGGCACGAACGCATAGCCAAGCCCCCGCATAATGCCGGGGAACATGTCCATAAAGCCGCACAGGAAATACGGAACGTAGGTGATCGAAGCGATCTCAAGCCCTGCCTTCACAACCTCCGCCTCGCTGGTATAGATCCCCAGCAGCTGCCGTCCGAACACAAAAGCCAGTCCGCCCAGCGTAAAAGCTGTGATAAATTCCAGGATCATGCAGTCAACCAGAAGCCGGTCGATTCTTTTCAGCTTTCCCGCGCCGAGGTTCTGGCTCGTAAAGCTCATCGAAGCCTGTGTGATGGAATTCACTGCCATGTAAAGAAATCCCAGGATATTGTTGGCTGCCGTATAGCCCGCCATCGCGACAGAACCGAAGGAGTTGACCGAGGACTGCAGCAGCGCGTTCGAAAAGCTGATCACAACGCCCTGCACTCCTGTTGGAATCCCGATTTTGCAGATGGAGCGGATGCTGTGCCTGTCGAGCTGCAGCTTCCGGATATTAAGCCGGTAGGGTCCGTCCGTCGTCATCAGGCACCGAAGCACCAGAACGCAGGAAATACCCTGCGAGATGACTGTCGCGATCGCTACTCCTGCAACGCCCATATGCATCACAATGACGAGAAACAGATTTAAAAGAGCATTCACAACCCCTGCCGTCGTAAGATAAATCAGCGGCCTGCGGGTGTCCCCGACCGCCCGGAGCACGGCCGCGCCGTAATTGTACAGCATAAAGAACGGCATGCCGGCAAAATAGATCCGCATATACAGCACGGACTGGTCGATCACGTTGTCCGGTGTTCCCATGAGCGCAAGCGACGGTCTCGACAGGAACAGGCCGACAAAAATCATCACAACACCGCAGATCAGGGCAAATGTGATTCCGGTGTGCACGGCCCGGGACATCTCGTCATAGGCGCCGGCTGCGTACTTACGGGCCGCAAGCACGTTGACCCCCATCGACATTCCGACAAAAAGATTGATATAAATATTGATCAGCGCTGTCGTCGACCCGACGGCCGCCAGCGCCTCGCTGCCTGTAAAATTTCCAACGACAATAACATCCACGGCGTTGAACAGAAGCTGCAGAACGCTGGACATCATCAGAGGCAGCGCGAACGTAATCAGCCGGGGCATCAGCGGCCCGTGAAGCATGTCTATCTCATATTTTCTTCCATTCATGGTTTACGCCCACACAATCCAGATATACAGGTATCCCACCAGCACCGCGGTCAGGGTAAACGGCACTCCGATCCGCATAAAATCCCCGAAGGACACCTCATGACCTTCCTTCTTGAGAAGGCCGACAGCAGTTATATTGGCAGAAGCTCCGATCGGGGTAAGGTTTCCCCCGAGGGTCGCTCCCGTCAGAAGTCCAAAGTACATCAGGTACGGTTCAATTCCAAGACTCCTCGTCACCACAGTCAGAACCGGGAGCATCGTGGCCACATAGGGAATATTGTCCACAAAAGCGGAAACCGCAACAGACCCCCACACAATAATCGTATACAGAAGGAAAGTGCTGCTGCCTCCGGCTTTGGCGATCAGCGACGCAAAGTCATCAATGATGCCCGCCTCCGTAATGCCGCCGATCACAACAAAAAGCCCCGCCAGCAGAAGAAGCGTCTCGAAATCCAGGTTTTTGACGGCCGCTGCGGCACTTTCGCTGCTCTTTTTCCTTGCCAGATCCAGAATCATCGTGAGCACCGCAAGGCTGCAGCAGATGATTCCGTTGGTCACGGAGGGGGTATCCGGAATAAACGACGCAATAATCAGAGCGATGACCATCCCGATCAGCATGATTGACGGGATATAGTCGTTCACCTTCGTTCTTTCTTTGGATTCTACCGGATCCTTATCCTTGCGGAAAAGGATCATCATGATCGGAATGGTGGCAAGCGCCCCCAGCTCGACAGCAAAGAAAATTCCGGGTTTCCCGTGCATCCAGAAGAAATTCACGAAGTTCATGCCGGCATAATCACCGAGCATGATCGACGTTGTATCACCGACGAGGGTAGCTGCACCCTGAAGATTGGATGAGACAGCGATCGAGAGAATCATTCCCACAGGGTTGATTTTCAGCTTTTTGCATACAGCCAGCCCGACAGGCGCCACCATGAGCACCGTCGCAACGTTGTCGATAAAAGCACTGATGAGCCCGGAAAACAGGGACATGTATATCGTGACCCACATGACGTTTTTGGACTTGTCCAGCAGTATATCCGCCATCAGATTCGGCATCTTCGATTCGATAAAGTAATAGACGATCACCATGGTGCCCGCGATCATCATCAGAACGTTCCAGTTGATGACGGAAGGCAGCATTTTGAGAGGCAGAATTCCCGTGACAAGATAAACCACTCCCACAGACAAAGCGTAAGCAGGCCTGTGCGCGGGCTTTGTGATCATCAGGATGTACATCAGAATAAATAAGATTAATGCCAGTATTTTCATATTGCTCCAATCAGACAGTATCAGGAAGCACTGAAATGATCAGTGCTTCCTGTTAGTTTTTCAGTGAGAGTTTCTCCCCCAGAATGTATTATAACGATCCGGTTTCCAGCCGGGCGCAATATCCTTCACTGCCTCCGCAGCAGTGATCTCAGCGTCATCATTGTCAATGTCGATCAGGGTGTAAAGATCATTCCCCATCCCGAGCTCCTTCATATAGCTGAGCTGGCGGAGTCCGTGGCGGGTTTCCACCCGTTCGATCAAGGCCTTCCCGCCGCCCTCCGGCAGATTGTACAGAAGGTCAATGCACGCGTTGTCCGCCGCGAGGATATCAAGGGATGCCACGATCCCCACATCCGGCGTGACCACAGGCTCTGCCTCCGGTCCTTCGCAGTCACACGATACAGACATGTTCCGCATGGTATTAATATAACAGATATGGTCAGCAAAATAATCAATCGTTGCCTTGGTGCTCTCGGAGATACGCTCCATCAGTTCTTCCTCCGCGATGCTCCACATATTGGAGGAGCCTGCGGCAGTGTGAATCTCCGCCTTTCCGATCCGGCCGTCCGCGCACCCGATTCCGATATTTTTGTTGGAGCCGCCGAAGCCGCCCATCGTATGGCCCTTAAAGTGGGTCAGAACAACCAGCGAATCGTATGTCGGCAGGGATTTGCCCACATGCATCTCGGTAAACCACTTTCCGCCATTCACCGGGAGCGTCGTTACACCTTCCTCATCGGTGATATCCACGGGGCAGAATGTCCAGCCGTTGACCTCCAGCGTCTTTCTGTGCTCCTCCGTTGTGTAGCGCGTTCCCTCATAGTAGGTGTTGGTCTCCACAATCGATGCCTCCGGAAGGCGGGAAGCGACCAGTTCCTTTACCCAGGGGCGCGGGATGATGTTGGGGCCTTCCGCCTCTCCTGTATGAAGCTTGATCGCGGTTTTTCCTGTGATGCCGGATGAAACCTTATCGTAAATCTTCTTCAGACCCTCTTCTGAGAGGTCCCGTGTAAAATATACCACTGATCTTTCGCCTGTTCTTTTTTCAAAGGGAATGTACTTGTCTCCGTCTTTGCCGGGAACCGGCCTGATTTTTGTCATACGTTCATCCTCCTTATTCTTATTCATGCTCAAGTCCTTTCACCCGCCTGCAAGCAATGCTTGCGCGGGTTCTGGACTTTTGGCGCTATAATCATAACATATTATTTTTAATTATTCCACTGAATTCGGTTCCTACTTGACTGTTTTACGTTTATGCGTTACTATGCTAAAGGATTGCAACTGAAAACTGTTTACAGAACCCGTGAATCTTGGAGGAAACCAAAAATGAAAAAAGTATGCTGTCTGAACCCCATTTCCAAAAAAGGAACCAGCCATTTCACAGATGAATACGAGCTTACGGATCAGCTCGCGCAGGCAGATGCCGTCCTGGTGCGCAGCGCATCCATGCATGAGCTGGACCTTCCGGACAGTCTTGATGCCATCGCCAGGGCCGGCGCAGGCGTCAACAACATTCCGCTGGACAAATGCACCAAAAAAGGAATTGTTGTGTTCAACACGCCCGGCGCAAACGCCAACGGTGTCAAAGAACTGGTACTGGCCGGCCTTCTGCTTGCAGCAAGGGATATTTCCGGGGGAATCGAGTGGGTGCACCAGAACCATGACGATGCGAACATCTCTAAAGACATGGAAAAGAGCAAAAAGCTCTTTGCCGGGACGGAAATCAAGGGAAAGACCCTCGGCGTGATCGGTCTCGGAGCAATCGGCATCGAAGTGGCAAATGCAGCGTACTCTCTTGGCATGGATGTCATCGGATATGATCCTTATCTTTCCGTATCCAGCGCCTTAAGGCTCTCCCGCGCAGTGCATGTTGTACAGAATGTCGACGACCTGTACCGCGATTCCGATTACATCACGGTTCACGTTCCGCTTCTCGATTCCACCAGGGAAAAGCTGAACGCCGACGCGATCTCAAAGATGAAGGACGGCGTCGTCATCCTGAACTACGCAAGGGATCTTCTTGTAAATGATGATGACATGGCCGAAGCGATCAAGAGCGGAAAAGTCCGGAAATATATGACCGATTTCCCGAATGTGAAAACCGCAAATATGGAAAATGTCGTCGCAACTCCGCATCTGGGCGCCTCGACGGAGGAATCCGAGGAGAACTGCGCAGTCATGGCGGTTAATGAGCTGCGGGAATATCTGGAGAACGGCTGCATCATCAACTCCGTGAATTACCCGAACTGCTCCCTGCCGGCAGAAGAATGCGCCTGCAGGATCTGTATCCTGAACGTGAACCAGCCCAACATGATCGTCAAATTTACCTCTCTCCTCGCCGACAAGGGAATCAACATCCCCAACATGGCAAACACAAGCCGCGGGGAGGCTGCCTACACGCTCATCGACTGCGACACCTGCCCGGAGGAATCCGTGATTGATCAGCTGCGCATGATCGACGGCGTGCGCCGCGTACGGGTGCTGTACCGTTAAAGGTTCTGAACAGTTACCTTAACTTTTCAAAGCACCTGCTGCCAGGTCTATTCAAATACTTAAGGCAGGTCCGGATAAGCACGACAGCAAAGGGGGGCGATGTCCGGTATTTCCACCGGGCCTCGCCCCCTTTTCCGTCCTGTTTACAGTTCCCGCACACTCTGTCTTTCCACAAAGTCCGTACACACCTGTGTTTTCAGATGCAGGCCTTCGCCGTCGCGTATCATATCACGGATTCTCCGGACCGCCACCCGCCCCATGTCCTGCTTCGGCACGCGAAGCGTGGTAAGCGGAGGATTGCAGATGGAAGAGAACGTCAGGTCATCGAAAGCTACCATGGAAATATCATCCGGAATCCGAAGCCCGTGCTCCCAGATCGCCTTCATCACGCCGAGTGCTATGATATCGTTATCGGCAAAGAAAGCTGTCGGAAGCTGCTCCCGGGATGTCTTCTCCAGGTAGTCCTTCATATCAAGGTACGCCTGATCCATGGAAGGAGTCACTTTCACAATCAGATTTTCATCCACCCCGATCCCCGCCTTTTCGAGGGCTGTCTTAAATCCCGCGAACCGTGAGCGGAAGGGTTTGATCCGGAAGTTTCCGGCGATGTACCCGATTTTCCTGTGTCCCTTCGACAGCAGGTATTCCGTCGCCATCCGGGCGGAATCCGCATTATTGATCAGCACCGAATCAAACGTCATGTCCTCTTTCCAGTAATCGATCACAACATATGGAAAAGGAAGCGCGCGGATCAGATCGATATCCTCATCCTCCAGCTCCGTACCCAGAAGGATGATCGCAGATGTCCGGTCATTGCAGATTCCCGCAAACAGCTCGTCAAAATCCGCCTGCCGTCTGTCCAGATTCACTATCGTCATCTCCATGCCGCAGTTCCGGCATTCCTCCTCCACTCCGGCAATCATCAGCGGGAAAAACGGAGTATCCTCCACCACATTCCCGTATTTTTTGAACATGACAAATTTGACTCTCGAAATTCTGCTTTCCTCGGTGTACCCCATCTCCTTTGCCACCTGGATGATTTTCGCTGCTGTCTCGGCGTTCACGCCCCGCTTATGATTGAGGGCATTCGATACGGTAGCCGGGGAAAAGCCTGTAATATCGCTTATCTTTCGAATATTTATCTTCATTTTCCGCCTGCTCTTTCCTGTTTATCTGAGAGGAAATAGCCCGCGGCCCGGAATTATTTATTTTCGTTCCGTGCCTGAAGAGCCATCTTGGCCTGCAGGTTTCTCTGAGTCTGGTCAATCACGACCGCAAGAATAATAACGCATCCACGGATAACCTTCTGCCAGAATTCGGACACACCGCACATGGTCATACCGTCATTGATTACGCCGATAACAAACGCGCCGACGATCGTTCCGACAATGGTTCCGGAACCGCCCGACATCGATGTACCGCCAAGTACGGTCGCTGCGATGGCGTTCATTTCCCAGCCGTCACCCGAAGCCGGATGTGCAGCGGAAAGCTGTGCCGTGTTGATCATACCAACCCATGCCGCACAGAATCCGGAAAGCATATACACAAGAATCTTGACCTTATCCGCCTTGATACCGGAGAGCCTTGCACTCTTTTCGTTTCCGCCGACTGCAAGAACATACCAGCCGAAAGGAATCTTCTTCAGAAGAATCGCTGCGATGATCGCCAGAACCGCAAATACATACACGCCTGCCGGAATTCCCAGAATGTTGCTTCCGAGGGCTTTGAATCCGACATTGCCGAGTCCCTCATATCCGGCAATTTTGGAGAATGTTGTTCCGCCGGAACGGAGGTTCGCAAATCCGCGGCCGATGTACATGGTTCCCAGTGTGGCAATGAACGGGGCAACCCCCAGCTTTGTCACAATCAGACCGTTGATCAGGCCGAACAGACAGCCGAAAATCAGCATAAAGATCACAATAAGCGGTACGCTGAAATAGATGGTCTTGCTCCCGATCGTGAGGCCTTCCTGGATCAGGCCGCCCGCCAGCATACCTACAAGTCCGACCACAGACCCGACCGAAAGGTCGATGCCTCCGGTGATGATGACAAATGTCATACCGAGGGCAAGAATACCGTACAGGGCAACGTGCTTGGCTACCATTGTCAGCGTCGTCGTGGACAGGAAAGATTTTGATGCAAAGCTGAAGAAGATGACCAGAACGATCAGTACGATGAAAGTACGCCCCTTCAGCAGCGTCATAAGCAACTGATTATTATTCTTATTGTTTTTCATAGTATTTATGTATCCTCCCGGTTAAGCGCTCTTGCCTGTCCCGAGCCCTGCATAAGAAGCCCGTACAAGTCCATCCTCTGTGATTCCGTCCCCTTCCAGTTCGCCGGTCAGCTTTCCGTTGGAAAGGACATAGATCCGGTCAGCAATCGCCATGATCTCCTTGAGCTCCGATGAGATTACAATGATGGAAAGTCCTCTCTCGGAAAATTCATGAATAATCTCGAACACTTCTGTCTTGGCACCGATATCGATACCTCTGGAAGGCTCATCCATCAGAAGGATTTTCGGATCGGTAAGAAGGCCTTTCGCGATGACAACCTTCTGCTGGTTTCCTCCGGACAGAGAAAGGATCGGAAGCTTTTTATCCGCCACCTTAATATGAAGGTCCGCGATCTCCGAGTCCACCGCACTTTCTTCCGCCTTGTTGTTGAGGAACGGGCCGCTGCGGAACTTGCCCATGGATGCAATCGAGGCATTCTTGCAGATATCCAGAGTCTGAATCAGGCCCTGCATCTGCCTGTCCTCGGGAACAAGGGCCAGGCCCCTCTGGATCTGCCCGGAAATGCTCCTGACATCCATCTTTTTCCCTTCATACAGGAATTCTCCGGTATGCTCCGGATGCATTCCCATCAGGCACTCGAACAGCTCCGAACGTCCGGCGCCCAGCAGGCCGTAGATTCCGAGAACCTCTCCCTTTTTCAGATACATATTGACATGATCCAGCAGATACCCTCCGCCCTGCTTGGGAAGGCAGATGTCCTTCATCTCGAGGATCTTTTCGGCCTTGTCAAGGTCAATGCTCCTCTCGAACCTGTGATACTGAGTGTTCTTTCCGACCATGTTCTCAACGATCCAGGAAAGCTCGATATCCTTTACATCCGCATCCGCCACGTATTTTCCGTCACGGAGGATCGTCACATGATCCCCGATCTCCATAATCTCCTCCAGGCGGTGGGAGATATAAACGATGGATATTCCCTGCTCCAGAAGTTCGCGCATGATCTTGAACAGAACCTTAACCTCTGCAGCCGAGAGTGACGATGTCGGCTCATCCATGATCAGAACCCGAAGGTCATCCTGAATCAGGTTCCGGGCGATCTCCACCATCTGCTGCTGGCCGACACGGAGGTCTCCCACCATGGCGTCAGCCGGTATCTCGTGTTCCAGACGCTTCAGAATGGCATCCGCGCCCTTTTTATGCGCACCGTCGTCGAGAAACAGGCCTTTTTTCTGCTCATGTCCGATAAAAATGTTCTGGTAAACC
>CAMOXX010000080.1 GCA_946629475.1 uncultured Blautia sp.
CCGCAATCGGGAAAGCAGACAAGCAAAATGCACAAGTTATTTCGTGACAGTTCCTCAGTCTTCGTTCAGGATGTCGGAGTAGTCAAACAGAGTGACGTCGGTGATTTCATCCTTCATGATGTCAGGAGCGTCTCCTGCCGATTTTGCCTGATCAGCCAGCTGTTCGGGTGTGAAACCGGGGATGGCTCTCTGGCGGATCGGTTCAGCATCATCGTCAGGATCAGCAATGCTGATATTCTGCAGCGGTGTCTGAATTTCGATCGTCGGCTGAACGGGCTTTAACGGCTCCTGTTCCACATTTCCGCCGTTGAATACTCTCAGAACTTCCTGCTGGATTCTGCTGCTGTCCTCTGCCGTGGCAGCTGCGACCTCTTTTTTCAGGAACTCATGTGCTTCTCCAACTGCCGGCTGGATCGATGTTGTTTCCTGAACCTCGGTGTCAGCATCGTCGTCATCTTCATCAATTTCATCGACAAAGCCTCCGGTACGGACTTTCTTCTTTTCCGCTTTTTTCTTTTTCCGGCTTTCCCGCTCTTCCTCCGCAATCTCCTTCTCTTCCTCTTTCATGCGTTTGGCTCTTGCTTTTTCCTCACGCTTGAGTTCTTTGTCGGATTTTACGTAGCCGGGAACAGTATCCTCATCAACATCATCATAACTGCGATCGTCCTTCTTCCACAGTTCCGCGATGATGTATAGTATAATAAGGAAGAGGAGCACAAGCCCGAGAATGATCAGGCCTTCTGTACTCTTGGTGGCAATCAGCAGATATCCCACATAACCGATCGTAATCACGACCTTCTTGACATAAGCCGGTACAGCTACTGTAATCTCCCTGCCGTCTGTCACAGACGGATCAATCACAGTGCCCGTGCCCGAAGCCTGGTCAATCCGGCGCACTTTATATCGGTAAATATTGGAATCCTCCTGAACAAGAATCGGATCATTTTCACGAATTTCCTCAGTCTTAACCGGAATAGCATATGTCACAGATCCCATCGGGAGGTTTGTTTTCTGCTTTGTATCGCTCACGATCACGGTATCCACACCAAAAAACGGCGGAATTGTGAGTCCCAGGGCGACGATGATAGCGCATATCACTACAAAATGGACGATAAATTTCAGAAACTTTGACATTTCTTTGCTCCCCTCAATCCTTAAAATATTGAAATGCCACACGAAAAAGAACAGTCCTGCGGCTATTTGACATAATTATACCCTTTTTTTCCGCTGTGGTCAATTGAAATATGAGAGAATTCGGTTACTATTCACAGCCCATTTGAGAAATAAAGCAAATACGTCAAGCCTGCCTGTAAGAATCTGACGTCTATTCACAGGCTTTTCTGATCTCCGCAAACACTTCATACAGCGGGAGGCCGGTTTTGCGGCTTAATTCCGCCGCGCTTTCGTATTCCGGATAGCATCTGCAGAATCCGTTATAGGAGCACTTTTTCACAACCGCATCTCCAAGGGACGTATGCACCTTCTCCTGAGACCTCTCCAGAACTGTCCTCTGAACCCTTGTCCGCCGGATTCCGATTGTCGTTGTTCCCCGGAAAATGATATCCTCCATAGCTGTTCTTCTGTCATCGTCACAAATCACCTTCAGGAGCCATCCCGGCCGGTTTTTTTTCATAAAGACCGGTTGAAAAAAGGCATCTCTGGCTCCCGCGTCCATAAGAAGTCTGAGAGTTTCTCCCAGCAGTTCTCCTCCGCAGTCATCGATATTCGTCTCCAGGCAGAGAATAGAATCCTCCGCGCAGGACTCTCTTTCCTCATTCTCTTCGTATTCGATAAGCATCGCTCTGAGGATTCCCGGACATTCGTAGGTCCGCTTTCCCGCTCCGATTCCGGTCTTTATAATATGGAAGTGTTCCGGAAGCCTCTCCGATGTGCGGAAGGCAGCAGCAATAGCGGCACCGGTCGGTGTCACCAGTTCACCCCTGACACTGCTGATATGCATCTCCAGCTTTTCAGCAGCCGCAATATTGGCAACCGCCGGTACCGGTATCGGAAGAATTCCGTGCTGGCAGCGCCCCGTGCCGGTTCCCTCTGTCAGCGGCGAAACAATCACATCTGCCACTCCCAGGCTGTCAAGGCATACCGCCGCCGCAACAACATCCACGATGGAATCCACGGCGCCGACCTCATGGAAATGTACCTGATCTTCCGGCACATTATGTGCTTTTGCTTCGCCGCGCGCAATAATCCTGAAGATCCGGTGCGCCAGTTCACGGGCATTTTCCGTCAGATGCCCGCCGTCAATGATTGCAGAAATTTCCCGAAGCCCCCTGTGCTCATGCGGATGCGTGTGATCATGGCCGTGTTCGTGACCGTGGCTGTGCTCTTCCTCATGTTCATGCAGGTGCGCTTCACCGGATCCATGGTCATGACTGTGCTCGTGGCCATGCTCTTCCCCATGTCCATGCAGGTGCGCTTCGCCGGATCCATGATCATGACTATGTTCATGGCCGTGCTCTTCCCCATGTCCATGCAGGTGCGCTTCGCCGGGTTCATGATCATGACTGTGCTTGTGATCATGCTCTTCCTCATGTCCGTGCAGGTGCGCTTCATCCGGTCCGTGATCATGACTGTGCTCATGCACATGTGCCTCAAGCGGGCCGTGGTCATGGCCATGAAGATACTCCATGTCGTGGTCATGATTATCATGCTCCAGAATCACATCAAAATCGCAGGCATCGATTCCCGACTTCTTAACCCTGCTGATTTTTATCTCATATCCGCTGACCGGGAGACTCCCGAGCGCCTTCCTTAAAGTTTCCTCATCCGCTCCCAGATCGAGCAGTGCCGCTGCGGTCATATCCCCGCTGATTCCGGAGGCGCACTCCAGATAAATGGCTCTTTTTGTCATCTTAATGTCCTTCTGCATGTCGGATAAAACCGGCTGTTCAGTCTCCCACTGCCAGCCGGTTGATTTGTGTTGCAATGTAGCCTGCGCCATATCCGTTGTCAATATTGACAACCGCGATTCCATTGGCGCAGGAATTAATCATGGTAAGCAATGCCGAGAGGCCCTGAAAGCTTGCCCCGTATCCCACCGAGGTAGGTACGGCTATGACCGGGCAATGGACAAGCCCTCCGAGTACGCTCGGCAGAGCCCCTTCCATCCCGGCGACCGCAATAATGCAGTTTGCTTCGGATATCTGGGCCGTACGCGATATCAGCCTGTGTATGCCGCTGACGCCGACATCATAAACCCGCTCCACAAAGGTGCCGAAATACTCGGCAGTCTGCGCAGCTTCTTCGGCCACAGGTATATCCGAAGTGCCGGCAGTGCATACAGCAATCCGTCCTCTCAGTTCTTTTTCCCGTCTGCCCGTTTTCAGAATCCTGGAAACAGGATCATACGTGATTTCCGGAATCTCATTCCTGACCAGTTCAAACTGATGCGCGCTGGCTCTGGTCCCGAAGACCTCGCCTTCTGTATCGTAGATCCGTTTAAAGATTTTCAGCAGATGCTCATCCGATTTTCCGCTGCAGTAAACCACCTCGGCAAAGCCGGTGCGCTCCTTTCTCCCGGTGTCAAGCTTTGCGAATTCCATCTCCCGGTAGCTTTCCTTCCCGAGAATCGCCGAAGCTTCGCTGACAGAAAGACGGCCATCCTGAACCTCCAGCAGGATTTCTTCTATATTCATTATTTCTGCACTCCTGCTTAAAACTTGCCGCTGATTCCGCTCGGGCCCGAAGAATGGCTGCTGCCGCCGCCCCCTCCGCCGGACCGCGTTTCGTTTTTCGGCTTTTTCACTCTGGTCACCCTGCTGTACAGAAAGGTATCCTCCCTGCGGCTCAGCCGAAAGCTCCCTTCACGGATATACTGCTGCGCAGCCGCATTCCTTCGGACAGTTCGCAGCTGGCGCTTGAAAAGGAGCGTAACGCCGACCCCCAGCAGGGCACCAAGGCCGACAATCACCGCCCATGCACCGGGGGAGGGAAGGTCTCGGGGAAGGTTTCCGTTGTCATATGGGGCACCGCTCTCCGCTTTTTTCAGGAACTTATCGCAAAGCTCCGCGTAGGTGGTGAACGCTCCGTAATAATCTCCGGCGGACAGCTTCTTTTTAACATGCTCCGAAATGTATCTCAGTCCGGCGTCCGTAAAGGCAGTGTACCCGTATCCGTCCCTCGTTATGCACCAGTCCCGCTGGTCCATCGAAACAAGAAGAAGGATCCCGTCATTCGTTGCCTCATATCCGTACTCCCGGCTGGTAAACATCTGATTTGCATATCCCTGCGCGTCATAGTTTCCGAGCGTATTCGTTGTTATAACCGCCACGTTGAACTGATATTTCTGGCTGATGTCAAAAAGACTACAGTTCAGCTTCTCAAATTGTTCATCGTCCAGGAGGTCTGCACTGTCGTCCAGCAGCTCAGGATGGAAAACCGCCTCCGCCCCTGCCTGAAATGCCAGCGTAAAAACCATGACGATGCACACGGAAAGAACTGCAAGCAGATATCCGCGCATCATGTTTTTTGACGGGCTCAGCAGAAAATGCTCCGCCCTGTTATGAACAGTTACATATCTTCTTTTCCTCATACCAGTCGCTGCGCCGGTTCACGCACAGCTGCGCATGAACCGGCACCTATGCCTCCTTACATTAAAAGCCAGAACATCAAAAATATGATCAGCATAAATGCCAGACTGAATCCTGCCATGCAGAGTATCATTTTACGGTTATCCGTCGGGAGATCCCCTACAAACAGGCCCGTCTGCGCATTCATCGCAAATGTGAACCTTTTGTCATGCCAGGTGGTATTCAGCAGCCAGACAGGATAAAGCGCATAGCTGGAGCTTCTGTTGGAGAGACTTACCTTTCCGTTCTCCTCCTCCAGAGTCTGATAACCGGTGACGGTGCTTCGCAGGGTATCGCTGACACTGCGCCGGATTCTGTTATTCGCCCTCTCTATGCTGTCCTCCAGTGAGATATCGTACCTGTCCGCGAGATATCCCGAGAGATATGCCGTGCGGAAATCGATCGCATCCTCAAAGCGGAACGGTTCGATCGACTCCATCAGATCATCCTCCATTTTGGAAGAGCCCTCTACCGGGACATGCAGAAATTCCATGCTTCCCTTGCGGTATATCGAATAATAGCTCGTCTTTGTGTAGATGTACTGTCCGTCATCCCACACTGCCTTTTTGGTGCCGCTGTACCGGTAAGCGGCATCAGCATCGGCGTTGAAAAGCCAGAACGGTACATAGACCCCCTTGATCTCGTCAATATGGTTCTCGTCATGAAAGCTCTTCGGCAGAAGCAGCTTCCCTTTGAGATGATTTTTGTAGGCAGTCTTCGCGGCCTCTTTATCCAGCTTGAAGGGAATCACATAATCCGGTTTCAGATCCCCGCTGAACTGGTTCATCATCACAACAGGATTGCCGCAGAACGGGCAGCTTGAAGCTGCGGTACTTGCGTCCGTCATGATTTCACCGCCGCAGGAGTCGCAGATATAAGTGCGCATATTCTCAGCTTCCTGCTCCTCCCAGGCATTCCCGCTCAGATTATCCCAGGTCATATCATTGGGTGTCTGATCATTCAGCTGGGAATCATACTCCTCCAGCGCTGATACTTCCAGCTCTGTCCCGCAGTATGGACACCGCATTTTCTGCAGAGTACTGTCGAACTGCAGCATTCCCCCGCAGGACGGGCATTTATATTCTTTTACTCCCGCCATCTATGTCTCCCTTATCTGATAACATCCTGATAGTTAAACTGATGTCCGCATTCCGGGCAGAATTTGGAAGCGCCTTCCGGTTCAAACCCGCACTGGCTGCAGCGATAGCGGATTCTTCCGGCAGGCCTCGGGCTTCCGCATTCCGTGCAGAATTTTCCCGTATTCACTGTGCCGCAGGCGCAGGTCCAGGATGCTGCCTGCTGTGCTGCCGCAGCTGCCTGCTGCTGTACAGGAGCCGACTGCTGCGCGGGAGCTGCCTGCTGTCCGCCCATCTGATAGAGGCTCTGCAGGTTGACTCCTCCGGCCTGGGCAGCCATACCCATCCCCATAAATCCGGTCATGGCGCCGGCTGAATTGGAGGCTGCCGCACGCATGGCATCTGCCTGTGCTCCGGCAAGCGTTGCCGCCGCCATCGCAGGGTTGCGGAGCATTGCGCTCTTCTGGGCTGTTTTGATCAGTTCGGCATCCGCCTCCGGCAGTGTCACCGAATTCAGCGCTACCGAAACCACTTCCAGTCCGCGGAGTTCTGCCCATTTGCGGGTCAGGGCCTGGTTCATGGCACTGCACAGCTCCGAAACATGGGAGGGAAGCGCGCTGGGGCGGATCCCCTGTGCCGAAATTTCACCGAATGCCGGCTGGAGCGCGCTGATAAACTCGCTCTTCAGCTGGGGATCGATATCACTGCGCACGTATGCCTGATTGACATTGCCGCAAACATTGGCATAGAACAGCAGCGGATCCGCGATGCGGTAAGAGTATACACCGTTGCAGCGCACGGATACATCTACATCCAGTCCGATATTGTTGTCGACTACACGGAACGGAATCGGGCTCGGGGTTCCGAACTTGTTGTCGATCAGTTCCTTCGTATTAAAATAGTAAACCCTCTGATCCATCGCCGGAGCGCCGCCATAGGTAAACCGCTTGCCGATAATCGCAAATGTATTCTTGATGCTCTGGGAAAGGGATCCGCCGAAAATGCTCGGCTCGGTGGAAGAATCATAAGTAAACTCACCCGGTTCAGCGCAGACTTCAACAATCTTGCCCTGCTCCACGATGATCATACACTGGCCGTCCGCCACAACGATCCCGGATCCGTTTGTGATTACATTATCACTGCCCTTATTTGAGGATCCTTTGCCCGTTTTCTTCTGACCTTTTACCACCAGCACATCCTTTGCCAGTGAATCGCAGTAAAAATACTCCTTCCACACATCCGACATCGTGCTGCTGACTGCTGAAATTCCTGCCTGAATAAGTCCCATATTATATTCCTCCTTTATGATAGTCCGGCCAGGCTGCGGATCCAGGCAAGCGCGTATTCCTCGTTCTTGCTGTAGCCCACCAGGCCGACGTAAACAGGTTCATAGTAAAAACCAAAATCTTCATATGCCGGGTGTCCCGGTTCCAGAACCAGGAAATCCCCGTCCAGATGTACGTTGTCTCCGAGTGTTTCGCCCTCAAGCTTTTCGCTCAGGCTGCTGAACAGTGCAGTGCCGCCGGCAGTATCCGTCGTTTTTTCCGGCATCAGGATGACATCAACCTCGTAACCCTGAAGCATCGCAACAAAGGCCATCTGGGAGTTGTAGTCAAATTCTCCGGTCTCGGGATCTGACATGATGGTCCGAATCAGGCCGACCTCCTCATATTTGCCGCTTCCGCCGATGATCTCCTTTATTTCACCGGTCACATCGTCCGGAAGAGTCTGATCACAGCTGATCGCCATTATGCCGAGAATCTGCTGCTTTTTCATGTTCTCCATCCAGTCCTTCACGGCAAACAGCAGAAGGATAACCCCTGCTGCCACTGCCAGAACCCACTTGTAATACATGAAAAAGTATTCTGCCTTCTGGGAAAATGTCATCGTTTTGAATCGTTTTTTTGTCTCTTCCCTTATTCGCCTTGTCTCGTCATCCAAAAGCATCACCTCTTCATTTCCTGCGGTTCTTCAGCACATGTTCACCGGGTGCTGCACAGTTACTTTTATTTTACAATACCTGGAATGAACCTGCAAGCAAATAAAACAGCTTGACGGAAAATAATGCAGATGATATAAATAAAGTGCAGCGAAAGGAGGATTCTCATGGCAAATATAGAACTGCTTGCAAAATCAATGCCGGTCGCTCCCATCCGCATTGCGGCACTTGCCGGATGCAGGGATCTTGCCGTTGAGGTGGACCAAAAGCTTGTGCAGTACCGCAAGGAGCTTTCCTCTCACAGGTATCAGGATACCATCCCGCAGGGATATTATGAAAAATCTTTTCTGGTGGACTGTGACTGTCCGCGCTTTGGAACCGGGGAAGGCAAAGGCCTGATCAATGAGTCGGTCAGAGGAATGGATTTATTCATTATGGTGGATATCACCAACTACAGCCTCACCTACAATGTGTGCGGCCATGAGAACCATATGTCGCCCGACAATCATTATCAGGATCTGAAGCGCATCATATCCGCCGCAACCGGAAAGGCACGCCGGATCAATGTTGTTATGCCTTTTCTTTATGAAGGCCGTCAGCACCGCCGCAGCAAGCGTGAATCGCTGGACTGTGCCATCGCTCTCCGCGAAATGAACAACATGGGCGTATCCAACATCATCACCTTCGATGCGCATGATCCGAGGGTCCAGAACTCGATCCCTCTGATCGGCTTTGACAACTTTTTCGCCACTTATCAGTTCTTAAAGGCTCTTGTCCGGAATGTTGATAATTTTAAAATTGACAACGATCATCTGATGATTATCAGTCCTGACGAAGGCGCCATGTCGAGGGCGGTCTACTTTTCAAATATTCTCGGCGTGGACATGGGAATGTTCTACAAGCGAAGGGATTATTCCACCGTCGTGAACGGAAAAAACCCGATCGTCGCCCATGAGTTCCTCGGAGATTCGGTAGAGGGCAAGGATGTCATCATCATCGATGATATGATCAGTTCCGGTGAAAGCATGCTGGATGTGGCACGCCAGATCAAGGAAAGAAAAGCAAACCGGGTATATATCTGTACTACATACGGACTGTTTACCGAGGGACTTGATAAATTTGACGAGTACTATGAAAAAGGCTGGATCGACAAAGTAATCACCACCAACCTGAATTACAGACCGCCGGAACTGCTCACACGGCCCTATTATCTCGAAGCCAACATGAGCGAGTATCTGGCAAGCATCCTGGATATTATCAACCACGATGTTTCCGTTGAAAAAGTACGGTCGTCCAACGAAAAGATCATGACACTGATGGAAAGCATCAAGTAAAAGCAGGGGGCACAACGGCCCCCTGCTTTTTACTTGATGCCTGCAGCGCGAAAAGTCCCGCGCCCGTGCAGGCTTGCCTGCAGGCGGGCGAATCATTTAATCTGCAGGAATGCGGCCAGGTTGCCCCTCTGATTCCCGCTCTTCCGGTGGGAATAGAGAATTCCGGGGTTGCACGATGTGCACAGGCCCGCAGTTTCGATATGGCCGGGGCGGATTCCTGCTTCTATGAGGATGCGGCGGTTGGCTTCCCACAGACTGAGCTGATATTTCCCGTTTTCCTTCTTGTATAATACGTTTTCCTGATGGTCCGGAAACATCGCCGCGAAAATCTCCGCGACATCGGCGCTCACTTCATAACAGTCAAAGCAGACTGACGGCCCGATTCCGCACAGAATGTCTGCAGGATCGCTTCCAAAGGCCTCCTGCATCCTGCGGACCGTCACCTCACCGATTTTTCCGGCAGTTCCTCTCCATCCGGAATGGGAAAGCCCGATCACGCGGCGGACAGGGTCCGCAAAAAACAGGGGGACACAGTCCGCGTAGAACGTCGCCAGGGTTACCCCCGGTGTATCTGTGACCATCCCATCCACATCGTGAAACAGCTTCGGTCCTGTGATTCCGCTTCCGCAGTCCGCCTTCCCGACAAGCCGCACATTCGTTGTGTGAGTCTGATCAGAAAGAACCAGGCTCTCAGGCGAAAACCCGATCGCGGCACCGATCCGGCGGAAATTCTCATGCACGGAAAGAGGATCATCCCCTCTTGTAAAGCTGAGGTTCATCGAAGTGTAGCAGCCCGTGCTGACCCCTCCCAGCCTGGTGCTGAATCCATGGCAGAAACAGCCCGCCTCTTCGATGGCCGGAAAGGAAAGCCACGGGATCTCATCCCTGCAGTTGACCTTCATCCCCTGCTTATTGCGGTACCACTTCATTTTTTCAAATACAGCGTCCACTTTTTCACCTCCGCTCCTCATAGGCATTCTGAATCCAGGTAATCCTGCTGCCATCAAATCCAACCACATCAAAACGGCAGGGAATATCGACAGATCTCCGGTACTTTGTCAGATAATAAAGCGCAACTCTCCGAATGACAGCCTGTTTCCGTGCGTCTACCGCTTCGACGGAGTATCCGGAGCCTTTGAACCTTCGATATTTGATCTCCACAAAAACAAGCACGTTTCCATCCATCGCGATCAGGTCGATCTCTCCCTGTCTGCACCTGAAATTTCGCTCCAGAATGACAAGGCCCTGTCTTTCCAGCCATTCTGCCGCGGCAGATTCATATTTTCCGCCTTCAAGACGCTTATTTTCTTTCAGATTTTATCTCTCATTTCATCATTATGTGTAGGTATCTTCTGTTTTTTATAAAAATCCATGGATAAATGTCCGCCGATGAATCGGACAGGGTCCGTACTCACGGATGGCAGCTATGTGTTCGGCCGACCCGTATCCTTTGTTTGAACTGAAGCCATACTGCGGCATCTGCCTGTCATACTCGCACATCATACGGTCTCTTGTAACTTTTGCCACAATGCTCGCGGCGGCGATAGAGACGGATTTTGCATCCCCCTTTATGATCGGAACCTGCATGATGTCTATCCCCGGAATCCGTACAGCATCATTCAGAAGGACCTGCGGCACAACGTCAAGCTGCGAAACCGCGTCCCGCATTGCCTCGTAGGTCGCCTGAAGTATGTTGATCTCATCAATTCTCTCATGGCTCCGCATACCGATCCCGACCGATACAGCCTTCTCCAGGATGATGGAACTGAGCTCCTCGCGCTTTGCGGCCGCCAGCTTTTTGGAATCGTTCAGATACAGAATGTCAC
>CAMOXX010000081.1 GCA_946629475.1 uncultured Blautia sp.
CTATCTTTACGTCCGCGCACTGCCTTCCGGGTTCTGCGCGGACGTAAACTTTCGCATAATCACAATTCTTTACGTCCGTTCAACGGGTAATGTCCCGCAGGCGGACGTAAAGATTTGCTTTTGACGCATTACGTCCGTTCAGCCGCAGCCTCCCCCACTCGATTATATACTGTCACTGCGTCATATATATGCAGCGGTTCCCCTGATTCTCCCGATGCCCCTGCTGTGACAAGAATATATTCCCTGTCGTCGATCTCCGCGAAGGATGCAAGGCAATGTCCGGCAGCATTGGTGAAACCTGTCTTTCCGCCCATGATCTGCCCTCCCGTCACCTCGCCCGAAGAGAGGCTCTTCCACATGGTGCTGTACACAGTAATCCCATCCGGATGCAGATTAGTCGCTCCCGTTGAATAGTGGTGCGCAGTAATGACCTCACGGAATGTTTTGTTCTTCAGGCAGTATTTCAAAAGCAGCGCCATATCATAAGCGGTGCTGTAGTGCTCCTCATCGTGAAGGCCCGTCGAATTGACAAAATGTGTATCCTTCATCCCGATGCGCTGTGCTTTTTTGTTCATCAGTTCTGCAAAAGCCTCCTCGGAGCCCGCGATATCAAACGCAGCCGCTAAACAGCAGTCCGCCCCGGAGGGAAGCAGAATTCCGTATACGACATCTTTTACCGGGACGATCTCTCCCGGCTGATATCCCGCCTGACTTGCATCACTGCCGACGAGAAGGTCAAATATCTCGGTAGGGAAAGTAATCTCATCGGAAAGCTTTCGCTTCTCCAACGTAAGAATGGCTGTCATCATCTTTGTGAGTGATGCGGGATAGATCCGTTCTTTCGCATTCTCCTCGCCGATCACCCTGCCGCCTTTTGCGGAGATCAGCACTGCATTCGGGCTGTTGAGCCCGCTCACATCCACATCCTTCACCGCAGGCTTCGTAAAATCCTCCAGAAAATCAAGGATCGCGTCCCCCTGTATCACGGCGCAGACAGCCACGATCAGGAGAAAAGTCACTGCAATAAAAGCCGGGATCGTTTTGTTTTTTTCGGATCTCCTCCTTCTGCCATTCTTCCGCCTCATCTTTTCATCACCGCGTCAATCGACTGCAGGCAGGCATTCCGGAATCCTGCCCCCTCCAGCGCTGCTACTCCGGCGATGGTTGTCCCGGCAGGCGAACATACCTTATCCTTCAGAATTCCCGGATGTTCCCCCGTCTGAAGCTGAAGGGCTGCTGATCCGAGGATCATCCGGGACACCAGTTTATAGGCGGTCTCCCTCGGAATCCCGTATTTTACTGCGGCATCAGCATAGGCCTCGATCATCAGATCGACAAATGCCGGGCCGCATCCTGTCACCGCTCCGCCGATCCCCATCAGATGGGAAGGAAGCTCCTGCACCAGTCCGACCGTCCCGAACAGCTCCATGATTTCGGCACGTTCCGCTTTTTCAAGAGAATTCTTTTCTTCAAAAAGAAGCACTCCTTCGCCCACCATTGCTGGCGTATTCGGCATTACAAACTGGAACCGGACGGAAGGATCCAGAACCTCCGCATACTTTGCAAAATCCCATCCCGCCGCTACTGATACCAGGGCTTTCCCGTTCAGTGCGTCTCCCAGGTCTTCCAGAACCTGCATAATCTGATACGGCTTGCAGGCCATAATCACAACATCCGACTTGAGCACGGCATCCCGGCAGCTTCCGGCAGGAGTAAAACCGATCCTCCCGGCGTTTTTCTTTAATTTTTCCTGGTTCGGGGCATACGCAATGATCTTCTCCCCGGTGATTTTCCCGGAAGCAATAAAACCGGCGGCAAGCGCCTGCGCCATATTCCCCATCCCAACAAACGAAAGCAACTCCATAATCCTCCATCTCGTGCGCGGTGCGCGAGGCACTTGTGCCCGCGGTGCGCGCGCGTGTTCCTTGCTCGTGCGCGGTGCGCGAGGCACTTGTGCCCGCGGTGCGCGCGTATTCCTTGCTCGTGCGCGGTGCGCGCACTCCCCTTCTCACCGCTCCAGGATCAGTCTGTCCAGTGCACACAGCATTCCCGGCAAAACAAAAATTATCAGAATCAGTGCTGCGATAGTCCCCTTCGCGATCGTATGGCAGATCTGCCCGATCGAGGGATCCTCAAACGCATATCCCAGAATGATCGTCGCAATCACGATAATCAGTCCGGAAGTCAGGATTGTCCGGAAAGAATTCCGATATGCCGATACTGCCGCATCCCGGATGCTCTCCAGCTTTCTCCCCTCCCGGTAATAGTTGGTAAAAACGATCGCGTAGTCGATCGTCGCCCCCATCAGAATACTCTGCACCATGAGGAATGCCAGATAGTACATGCTCTGTCCCTGCAGGCCCATCACAACAACCGTAATGTAGACCGCCGTCTGAATCAGGGCAACCAGAACAATCGAGAGGAAAAGCTTCCGGAATGTCAGCAGAACCACGGCAAATACCGCAGCCGCTGTCAGAATACTGATCCTGTCAAGCTCCTCCTGGAACGTTTTCGACATTTCATATGCCATCGGCGAGCTCCCGATCAGATAATAATCCCCGGTAAAATTCTCCCTGCAGCTTTCATCCAGTTCCTGAATAAACCGCATAGTGTCAGGCGATTCATCCGGGAGAACCGTCGTTATTGCCATCAGGGAATGCTCTTTTCCTACCAGGCTTCCCTCTGCTTCATTCAGCATATCCTGAAAGCCTTCGATCGTCCCGCGCATGTCATCCGTGAGGAAAGACGCGTAAATCGGATTCTCCCCGAGCCCGTTCAGAATATAATCCAGAAGCTCCGTGATTGTAACACCGCTGCCTCGTTCTTTCCCGTTCGCAAGACTGCACATATCCATCAGCATCCCCAGAGCATCCTCCTCCGAGATCGGAAGGGACATCTCTTCCAGGAATCCCTCAAATGCTCCATCCATGCCGAAGGACGAGAGCATTCCTGTCAGTTCCTCCGCTGTGTAAGGCCTGCCGATCGTGCCTTCCCACGTAATCGCGCTTCTGACTCCTTCTGTTTTTCCGGCCGTTTCCGCAATCTCTGCTGCCTTCTCTTCATCCTCATTGCTGTAGAGGACGACCACCTGGTTCACCTTTGAAAAGTACCGGTCGATCTCCGTCGGCGTCGGCATGGTGTAGGTGATCTCGGTGTTCCCCTTAAGGTACAGTACTACAGCAAGCAGAAGTACGAAAAAGAGAAGGATTCCTTTCCGGAAGTGCCAGCTGAAGCCTCCGAGGGTTCCGGCGGGAAAGCGCGGCACCGGTTTTCTGCTTTTTGTGATCAGGCTGTCCGATGCAAGCACCAGGGACGGCATCACGGTAAAAACACAGAAGAGACTGATCAGCACGCCTTTTGCAAGCACGATCCCCAGATCAGCCCCAATCCTGAAGCTCATAAATGCAAGCATCAGAAGTCCGGCGATTGTCGTCACCGAGCTGCCAAGCACAGGGCGGAACGAAAGCGAAAGAGCGCTGGCCATCGCTTTCTGGTTGTCCATTCCTTCCGCCTTTGCCTGACGATACTGCTCCATCACCATGACAGAATAATCCATGGACAGGACCAGCTGAAGAAGAGCTCCAATCGAATGGGTCGTCATGGACACGCTCCCGAGAAAAAAATTCGTCCCGGCATTGATCGCGACCGCCAGCCCGATCGCAGCCATATAGAGCAGCGGTTCCATATAGGATGGCGACATGATAAACAGAACAGCCAGAATAATGACAAGTGCGGCTATGACGATCCCCAGCGGGAGCGAATCCGTGGTGCTGCTGTCCAGGTGATAAATCATGCCGCAGTAATTCTTGTAATGTGATAAAAGCTCCGAAACAATCCCTTTCATCTCCCGGGAGTGAAAATCATAAGAGCTGTGTATAATATAGAGAGTCCGGCCGTCCTTATTGTAATCTTCACTTCCGGAGATGTAATCGACGCTGCTGACATTCTCTATCCCGATAAGTGTCTCATGCACCGTCTCCTTTTCGTCCTCCGGGAGGTCCGTGAACATGACACGCACCGTATTGTCCATCGAGAGGCCGCCGAATTCCTCCTTCATAATATCAATGCCCTGCTTCATGGGAGAGGAACCCGGCAGGTAAGCCGTCATATCGTAGTTGATTTTTACCATCGGAATAAGGCAGGCGCAGATAATACCCAGTATGACCATGCCCACAAGAATCCTGCTGCGGTTCCTGACTATGAATTCTGCCATATTCTTCCCTTCTGTGCGCGGGAAACGCGCTTTGTCAGTCTGCTGTGCCAGCGAACGGAATTCGCGTTCCGCTTCACGGCACACTTACTCTACTGTCACTGATTTTGCCAGGTTGCGCGGCTTATCCACATCGAGGCCGCGTGCAACGCTCACATAGTAACCCATCAGCTGAAGCGGAACGATGGCAAGGCTTGTGGTAAAGTGAGGATCTGTCCGCGGGATATACACCGTAAAATCGACCGTATCCTCCACATTGTAATTTCCGTAATTCGTAAGGCCCATCAGGTATCCCCCGCGGCTCCTGCACTCAACCATGTTGCTGATGGTCTTCTCGTACAGCTCGTTCTGAGTCAGCACACCAACCACAAGGATTCCGTCCTCAATCAGGGAGATCGTACCGTGCTTGAGCTCTCCCGCCGCGTAGGCTTCTGAATGAATGTAGCTGATCTCTTTCATTTTCAGGCTGCCTTCCATACTGATCGCATAGTCAAGCCCCCGCCCGATAAAGAAGACATCTCTGGTATTTGCAAACTTGGAGGCAAACCACTGGATTCGTTCCTTGTCCTGAAGAACTCTCTCAAGCTTGCCGGGAATCGTCTGCATCTCTTCCACCATTGATACAGCCTTCTCCTCCGTGATCTTCCCCCTTTTAAGGGCCATATCAATGCAGAGCAGATAGCAGGCGATCAGCTGGGAGCTGTATGCCTTGGTGGTGGCCACCGCAATTTCCGGCCCTGCCAGCGTATAAAAGACATTGTCAGCCTCGCGGGCGATGGAGCTCCCCATCACATTTACGATCGCAAGAGTCTGAACTCCCTGCTCCTTTGCCGCGCGGAGGGCTGCCAGGCTGTCCGCCGTCTCGCCGCTCTGGCTGATCACAACCAGAAGCGTCCCGGGAGCCAGAAGCATCCTCCGGTACCGGAATTCCGAAGCAAGCTCTACCCTCACCGGAATCTCCGCAAGATCCTCAAAGATATACTGGGCCGCCACGCCAACATGGTAGGCAGAACCGCACGCAACGATCAGGATCTGGCTCAGGCTCTTTGCCAGCTCCTCCGTCACACCTGCCTCCGAAAGATCGATCCTTCCGTCCTTAACCACGGAATTTATGGTATCCTGAATCGCCCTGGGCTGCTCATGGATCTCCTTGATCATGAAATGCTCATATCCGCCCTTCTCGGCAGCTTCCGCGTCCCAGTCGACCTCCTTCAGCTCCTTCTCGATCTCCTCGCCGTCCAGATTGTAGAACGAAACCCCGTCCTTTGTCAGCCTTGCCATCTCGAGGTTGCCGATATAATATACTTTTCTGGTGTATTTCAGGATCGCCGGCACATCCGATGCCACAAACGTTCCCTCATCCGAAATGCCGATGATCATCGGGCTGTCTTTTCTTGCCACCCACACCTCATCCGGATAATCCCGGAACATGAGTGCCAGCGCATATGAGCCTCTTACACGGACCATGGTCTTAGCGATCGCGTCGATCGGGCCGATGTTGTATTTTTTATAATAATAATCCACCAGCTTCACCGCCACCTCGGTATCGGTCTGCGAATAGAACCGGTATCCTTTGCGGAGCAGCTTGTCGCGGAGTTCCTGATAGTTTTCGATGATGCCGTTGTGAACTCCGACAATATTATTGTCATCTGTCATATGAGGATGAGCATTTGTCTCGGAGGGCTCCCCGTGGGTCGCCCACCTGGTGTGGCCGATTCCGCAGGATCCCAGTAGTGCCAGGCCGTCGTTTGTTTTTTCCGCCAGAACGCGCAAACGCCCCTTGGCTTTTACGGTTTCCATCTCGTCATTCCCGTTCCGTACTGCCAGTCCCGCAGAATCATAGCCGCGGTATTCCAGCTTTGAAAGACCGTCCAGTAAGATTGGTGCCGCCTGATGTTTTCCGGTGTATCCTACTATTCCACACATAGGCATCTCCTCCTTCTTTTTGTCATATTCTTTATGCCCGATTTACTGTTCATCATGATTCACCCACCTGCGTGGGGTTCATAACTTTTGACTCATGATATCACAGATCCGGGAAAAAGAAAATCCCTCGATTCCGGCCGCGTTGCATCTTTCATCAATCAATGGTATAATCTTGTCACTGTTCAAAAAATAGGGAGGAACATTCATGAATTATCAACGTCTGCTGCCCGTCCTGACGGCAGTCATGATTACTGTCGGCACGGCTGGCATTTCTTACGGAGAGGAAGCAAACGACAGTACACTTATCATCACCGCGCAGACTTCGGGCAGCTTCGAAGAGGAGGAGCCTGAGGAGGCGTCGGACTCCGCTGCGGAACAGGTCAGCCTGGCTGAGAAGCTGTCAGGCCGGAGCCTGGATCAGGAGGTTTTCAAAGCCAGATACCGCGCCGGAAAATATACTGCCGGAAGCACCATCCCGGTCGGTGAATACATGCTTTTTGCCTATGGTGATGAATCCTTTGTCCGGGTCGGCACAACGACAGACAGTTCCTACACGGTCACCTCGGCATCATTTACCTACAACCACATCATTGTTTTTTCGGAGAACCAGAGCATCACCATGAGTAACTGCTATGCTGTTCCCATCAACCAGGTCCGGCCGGAAAAGCTGAAGAGGGGCGGTCCCGGAATGTACAAGATCGGCATGCATATCGCCGCAGGGAATTATACCCTGGAGCCGTCCGGTGAAAATGCTTCCTATGTAATATACAACACGATCTCCCCGGAAAAGATCGACTCGTCATCCGAACTCACCGCAAATACAACTGTGCGGGTTTCCGCCGGTCAGTACATAGACCTGAAGAACTGCCGCTTCAGCAAGGTTCCCGATCCTGTCCAGATCACCTACACGGATAAGGATACGATCCGTCGTGTGCAGGCCCAGCTGAATATGATCGACTATAACTGTGGAAATCCCGATGGTGTGCTCGGAGGGAAAACAGCCGCGGCAATCAAAAAGTACCAGGAAGACCACAGCCTGACCGTAAACGGCAAAATCACGGCAGAGTTTCTCGTATCCCTCGATATCGAGAGCCCCTATTCCGAGGTAGAATCCGAGCTGGGGCCGTTCATCCTGGATTCGTCCGCGTTCGCTTCACGCTACAGTGACGCCGCAAAAAAAGCGGCCGAAACAGAGAGCGGCCGCTACGCTTCTGTTTCCGCCGATGATATTAAAAAAGGAACCGTGACACCTAACAAAGCCGGCAGCTGCGTTTTTGAAACCAACAAAGAGGCACTGAAGATCAAGTCGGTCTTCTACATTCCCCAAAAGTCCTTTGACCGCAGGGCAGTGATTGAGCTTTCGCTCATGATGTACGCTGTGGATACCTCCTTCAAGGATTTCGACTCCGCTGAAAACGCCGCGCTGAGGCTTCTGTTCGACGGTTCGCTCGAGACATCCGCCCTGTCATTCAGCATTCTGGATCTGCACGGAAGCACCGTGGCGTGGGTACAGCTGAAATGACAGTCCACGATCAAAAAAAGCCGGAGGGTTTTCCCCTCCGATGTTTTTTATTTGACCACACGCTCTTTTACCGTACTCCATTCGCTGTAGCTGTTTTTGGAACCGACTTTTTTGTAGGAACGCATCCGTACATAGTATTTCTTTCCGGATGATAGTCCGCTGATCGTTGTGCCGGTCGTCCTGCCGCTGCGCTCATACTTCGATTTTTCATTAGAATTGAAAGATTTTCTGGTACAGTACTGAATCTGGTATCCGTCAGCCTGGCTGTCGCTCTTCCACGATACGGTCAGCTCCCCTTCGGAAGAACTCTTTGTGCTGCTGATTGACGGCTTCTTCATGGTGATCGTGAATTTCGCCGTGCCGGAGCATCCGCTGTAGTCCCCTTTGCCCGTAACCGTAACGGTGGCTGTGCCGACACTGCGATTGTTCGAATACTTTACCGTGTAGTACCGCGCCGTGACCGTCTTGTTACCAAGGGTAACTTTTACGGTGGGCTTCCGGAACTGCCCGTTATAGACATAAGAATCGGTGCTTAGGCTTACACGGAATGTCTTTCCCGATGTTTTGGCAGAAGAACCGCTTCCGGAGGAGCTGCTCCCGGAAGCTGTGCCTTTCCTTACAATCCGGAACGAAACCGTCTTCGTCCCCGTGTATCTCCCTTTTCCGGTAATCCTCGCCTTTGCCGTGCCGACACTGCGGTTGTTCGTATAGGTGACGGTGTAGTCCGTACCCTTGCGGAGCCGCGTGCCCAGATAGGTCATCCGGATTACCGGCTGGATGGACCGGCCAGTGTAGGTCTGATCCGCAATCTTTTCGATCTGGCAGTCCCGGATCTGGCGGTTGTCCCCCAGGACCGAGGTAATGCCCTCCAGAAAATCATCCACCAGTCCCCGCGTCCCTGATGAATCTTCCGTGAAATACGCCATTGCCGGGACAGCCTCGGCAGCCGCAAACACAACGATAAGCAGAAGCAGAATCATTCTGCGAATCTTTGTAGAAAAATGATTTTTCTCTTTCTCTTTTTTTCTCATGACCTGCTCCTTTCTCCCAACTTCCCGTATTTCCTGTACACTTCCAGTCCGGATTGCCGGGCTTTCGTCACGCTGGGTGCCGACTTTTGCCGGCAGCTTCCCCTGCGCTGCACCAGCTTCCGCCGGCAGCTTTCCCTGCGCTGCACCAGCTTTTGCCGGCAGCTTCGCCAGCGCTGCGCCGGTTTCCGCCTGCAGCCGCATTGCCGGCTCTTGGCTGTTATCATCTCACAGCACTTTCATGCCGCCGTATTTTCTCACCTTCAACACATAGCAGGCGCCTTCGCCGAAGCATGCCTCAATTCCCTGCTTGTACTCCGCCACAACATCGTCCGGCACAAAGGCCTGGATCGTTCCCGCAAAGCCACCGCCATGGACACGGCTTACGCCTCTTCCGCGGAGGAGCAGGTCGCTGAGCGCAAGCGCGACAGAAACGTTCTGCACATTGACATCCTTGTTGGAATATACATTCTGGAGATATTTGAAACTGGAATTTCCGGATTCCTGAATCAGTTCTTTAAAACGGTCAAAGCTGCCTTTCTCCAGAGCCTCGACTTCTTTGGTAACCCTGTTGTGATCCTCAAAGAAATGTATCGCGCGGAGCACAGCCCTGTCGCCGGCCGCTTCGCGGACAGCAGGGATATTCTTCAGGAGCTCGGCTTCGTCCATCTCCCGGAGGAAGTCCTTTCCAAAGAATTCAGCGACTTTCTTCATCTCCACAGGAATCGCCGCATACTCATCCGTCAGATCCGCATGAGAACCTTTGGTATCAACAATGCAGAGACTGTGGCCAAATGATGCAAAGTCCGCGTTGACCTTCCGGATCACAGGTTCATCAGGATTTTTAAAGTCAATGTTGACCAGGGATCCCACGGACGAAGCCATCTGATCCATCAGTCCGCATGGCTTTCCGAAATACTTGTTTTCCGCGTACTGTGCAGCGATCGCGATCGTCACCGCATCGATGCTGTTGTCATTGTAAAGTCCAGAAAGAATGTTTCCTACAGCTACCTCAAATGCGGCTGACGATGAAAGGCCGGATCCGCCGAGGACCTCGCTCGTCATAAATGCATGGAAACCGCCGATTTTGTACCCTTTTTCCTGAAGGCCCGCAGCCACACCGCGGATCAGGGATTTGGAGGTTCCGAATTCGTTCTCGTCAACTTCCAGCGCTCTCGTGTTCACCGCGACCTGCTCATAACCCTCGGATTTCACCTGCATCAGGCCGTCATCCGCCCGGGCGCACACCGCAATCACGTCCAGATTGATCGAAGCCGCAAGAACCTGCCCGCGCTGGTGATCCGTATGATTGCCGCCGACTTCACTGCGGCCAGGCGCACTGTAGATATCAACCTCATTGTCCCCGAAAATCTCGCCGAAGCTCTCCAGCGCATGGATATATCTGTCCCTCTGGTGATCCAGGACCGATTTATCCGCATAGATATCCATTAATAAATCGTCATATTTCCCTTCTCTGAACCCCTGAATGAGTTCCGCCGCATTCTTTCCCATCTGTTGTCCCTCCGTGATTATTTATATATTCGTAACTGTAAATATCCTGTTCACTTCTTTCGGTTTCGCACAGCTTCAGCGCTTAAATATCCCGCTGCCTCGCAGCAATGTCCCCATTCTTTGCATGATTTAATGCGAGAATAGCAAACCCCAAAAAAGAACGCTCCAAACAGGCATCAATATATGAAAATTATAGCAGACTCCCTGTCTTGAAACAATGGATTTTTCAAGTTTTTCAGGGTTGCTTCATGAAGCTGCCTCAATAGCAGAAACAACTTTGCCCCAAAGCAGCAGGGGCAGTTCCCGATGCCGCATCAGACATCCGGGAACTGCCCCTCAGTTTATAGCCTATCATGTATTCAGACGGCTCAGCAGCAAGTACTTAGCCTTATCCTGAACTGTTGCTTATGATTCACCCATCTGCAATCCAGCTAGTGTGGGTTCAGGACTTTCCAGCGTTGTGATCATTTTACCTTTACGCTCTTCACCGGGCTCCAGGCGCTCCTGCTTACTGTGCTGCCTGCTTTCCGGTAACTCCTGACGCGGA